>JALSRW010000050.1 GCA_026984595.1 Alphaproteobacteria bacterium | reverse complement strand
CTCGGCGATGTCGCCGAGCCGCACCACGCGGCCGTCGCTGGCCTTGATCGGGAGATCGGCGAGATCCTCGAAGGTCTCGAACACCCCCGGCACCTTGACCGCGAAGCGGCCCTCGGCGGCGTCCAGCGACCCCGCCGCCACGAGACGGTTGTTGCGGTCGACGCTGCGCAGCACATCCTCGAGCTGGAGGCCGTAGCTCTGGATGATGCGGGGGTCGATCACCACCTCGAGGAGATCCTGGCGCTGGCCCACGAGCTCGACCTCCAGCACCTCGGGCAGGCTCTCGATCTCGTCGCGCAGTTCGCGGGCGAGGCGGTAGAGAACGCGCTGCGGCACCTCGCCCGAGAGGGTCACCACCAGCACCGGGAAGAGGGCCAGATTGACCTCGCTCACGGTCGGCTCGTCGGTGCCCTCGGGGAAATCCACCTTGGCCAGATCGACCTTCTCGCGGACATCGGCGATGGCCGCATCGATATCGGTACCCGCCTCGAATTCGAGGGTCACCGAGGCATGATCCTGGCTGGCCACCGCCCGGATCTCGTCGAGCCCCTCGAGGCTGCGCAGCTCCTGTTCGAGGGGCCGCACCAGGAGCCGCTCGGCATCCTCGGGGGCGATGCCGTCATGGCGCACCGAGACGTAGACGATCGGAATCTGGATGTCGGGATCGGCTTCCTTGGGAATGGTGCGATAGGCGGCGATGCCCGCCACCAGCAGCAGCAGCAGTGCCAGCAGGACGGTGCGCGAGCGCGCGAACGCCGTCTCGATCAGCCCCTTCACGCGTCGGGCTCCGACCCGTCGACCCCGTCAGGCTCGGCTGCCACCTCCACCCGCTGGCCTTCGGTCAGGAAGCCCTGGCCGGTGGTGACGATGCGGGCCCGCTCGGGCAGACCCGTCACCCACAGGCGGGAACGCTCGCTGCGGACGATGGTCACCGCCAGGAACCGTACCCGGTCTCCGTCGTCGAGGAGGAACACCCCGAGGCGTCCGTCGTCGCCCAGGGTCAGGGTGCTGGTGGCGATCTCGTGGGCCGGCACCGGCTCCAGCTCGAGCAACAGATCGGCGCTGCTGCCGGCGGTGAAGGCGAGATCGGGGTTGGGCACGGCGAATTCGAGCCGGAAGCTGCGGGTCGCCGCATCGGCCTCGCGGGCCATGTAGCGCAGACGGCCCTCGAGCTCGGTGCCGTCGCGGAGCCGGGCGCGGCCGGTGAGCCCGGGGCGGACGCCGGCGAGACGGGCCTCGGGCAGGTCGGCGACGATCACCAGCGGATCGAGATCGACGATGGTCCCGATCGGCTCTCCCACCTTGACATAGTCGCCGATCTCCACCTCGCGCCGCTCGAGGATGCCGGCGAAGGGGGCGCGGATCTCGGTGCGGGAGAGCTCGAAGCGGGCCCGTTCCAGACGTGCCCGGGCCTCTTCGAGCTGGGCCAGCGCCTGGGCCACGCGGTTCTCGCTCCGATAACCCTTGGCACCGAGCCGGCGGGCGGCTTCGTAATCGCGCTCGCGCTGCAGGACCAGGGCCTCGGCCTCCCGCACCCAGGCGGCGCGATCGCGCGGATCGAGCCGGGCGATGATCTCGCCGGCCCGTACGAGATCGCCCTTGGCCACCGGCAGGGCGAGGATCCTGCCCTCGATCTCCGCCTCGAGCTGGACCCGACGGTCGGCCTCGGTATGACCGTAGAGCACCAATTGTCGGGCCACCGGTCGAGCCTCGCTCCAGCGTGCCCGCACCCGCATTCGCGGCTTCTCGGATTCCCCCGGCCGGACCGCCGCCGGCGCGGCACCGGAAACGCCTTTCTGCGCGCCGAAGCCGAAATAGGGGGAAGCCATCCAGGCGACGACGGCCAGCAGCAGAAAGCCGGCGGTGAGGTAGGACCGGCGCACCTCCTAGTCCCCCGCATCCGCGATGTCGGCCAGCGGCCTCGCCGGCGCCGGATCCTTTCCGCTGGCCGCGATCTCCCGCAGCAGCCCGGGCCGCTGGCGCTTGACGTAGGCGAGGGCGGCGGACAGCACGGTGCGGCCGAAACCGAGGGCAAAGCGCATTCCCGGCTCCAGCTCGCCGACCCCGGGGGCGGCCGACTGCTGCTCGAACGCCGCCAGATCCTCGAACAGGATGCGCTCCCATCGGCCGATCATCTCCTCGAGCACCTCGGCCAGACGCTCGGGCGGCAGATGGTGGGCGAAGAACATCAGTACGAGGAACTCGGAGCGCACCCGGTGGCGCGGCTCGGTGCCGGCGAGCTCGTTGCGCAGGGCTTCGAGACCGGCCGGGGTGATGCTGTAGATCTTCTTGTCCGGCCGCCCCTCCTGGGCGATCGTACGGACGCGGACGTACCCCTGCCGGGCGAGTTCGGCGAGGGCCGGGTAGATCGATCCGTAGCTGGCCTGGAAGAAGTGCCGGAAGCTGACCTCCAGACACTTCTTGATGTCGTACCCGCTCATCTCGCCGAGGCTGAGAACGCCCAGGCACAGGGTCCGCGTGTCCATCGCCACCTCGCTCCGTAGCCAGCCGAGAATATCGAGGCGATATATATCGTCAAGAGATATCGAACCCCGACCGCGAATATGCCAGGTTGCGTGGCGTCAACCGATGATCAATCGAAGGTGACGGTCACCAGATCGCCCGCCTCCAACGGCGCATGGGCGCGTTCGAGGGCCGCGAAGGCGCGCCGCAGGGCGCGGTCGATCTCCGGCAGATCGTAGATGCCGCTGTGGGTTCCCGGCAGCGTCTCGTAGAGCACCGGTCGCCGCAGCACCCGGACCAGCGCCTCGCTGCGCTGCCGCGGCACCACCTTGTCGTCCCGCGCCACCAGCACCGCCACCGGAATGTCCCGTTCGGCGAGATGCCGGTCGCTGCGGAAGGGGTGCTTGAGCAGGCGGCGCACCGGCACGAAGGGATATCGCGCGCGGGCCACCGCCTCGATGGAATCGAAGGGGGTGACCAGTACGGCGCCGTGCAGCGGGCGGGAGCGGGCGAGATAGGCGGCGACGCCGGTGCCGAGGCTGAACCCGGCGGCGTAGACCCGCTGCGGCGACAGGCCCCGGACCAGGGTATCGTGGATCAGCTCGGCATCGGCGAACAGCGCCGCCTCGCTGGGCTCCCCTTCGCTCGGCGCATAGCCCCGGTAGTGGAACACGGCGATGTCGAAATCGGGCAGGCGGTGGGCCAGGAACACGGCGCAGTCGCGGGCGTTCCAGGCATTGCCGGTGAAGCCCAGTACCAGGCCCCGGCCGGGACCGAGGGCGCGGATCAGATGGCCGAAAATGCGCGCATCCTCGGGCGTCCGCAGGACGATCTCCTCGGCATGCGCGGGCAGGCGATAGCTGGCGGTGCGGGCCGCATTGCGCGGAAACAGCATCTGCTCCTGAAAGACGTACAAGGCGCCGACGGCCAGGCCGTAGGCGGCCGCACCGCCGAGAAGAATCGGGACCATGCCGCTCCTTGCATCTGGTGCCGTGATACCTCGGGCCTTGCCGGACCCTTCGCCGATCTCGATGATTAGGGCATCGCCCCCTCGGGGCCAAGCATGTACTCGGCCCGGTCGGCGGCAACATCACGATACGGAGAAACGCGACGGCGATGCCCGCAGCAGCATTGGTGACCGGCGCCGGCCGCCGGATCGGACGCGTACTGGCGCTGGATCTCGCGCGGTCCGGCCACGATCTGGCGCTGCATTGCCGGAGCTCCTTGCCGGCCACCCTGGCGCTGGCAGCCGAAATCCGCGCCCTCGGCCGGCGCACCGCGGTGCTGGCGGCCGATCTGGCGGAAGAGGAGGAGACCCGCGGCATCGTGGCCGCCGCCGTCCAGGCCCTCGGCCCGCTCTCGCTGCTGGTCAACAACGCCTCGATCTTCGTCAACGAGCCGCAGACCCGGGAAGCGGAGCGCGCGCTGTGGGACCGCCAGCTCGCCATCAATCTGCGGGCGCCGGTGGTGCTGAGCCGGGAGTTCGCCGCCCAGCTTCCCGAGCAGGCCCGCGGGCTCGTCGTCAACATCCTGGACAGCCGTCTCGCCCGGCCCACCGCCAACTATCTGAGCTACACCGTTTCCAAGGCCGGGCTGGCCGCCGCCACCCGGGTACTGGCCCGGGCCCTGGCGCCGCGCATCCGGGTCAACGCCATCGCCCCGGGACCGGTGCTCCCGGCGCCGGGCATGCGCGAGGAGGCCTTCACCCGGCTGGTGGAGGCGACACCGCTGCGACGACGGCCGGAACCGTGGGAGATCGGGGCGGCGCTGCGCTTCTTTCTGGAGGCGCCGAGCGTGACCGGACAGACGATTCTGGTCGATGGCGGGCAGCATATGGGCTGATCTGCGTCCCCGGGTGCGCCGCCGACGGCGGCGATGTCTCCGATTAACATTCTGTTCAGGGGCGACCGCGATCCTCCTTGGCGTGTTCCAGGTAGGACCGCTCGGGACGGACAGAATGGCGCATGACAAGGCTGCGCGGCAGGCACGTCGGACGGCGGCACGCGCCGCGAAGGCGATTCGCAAGCACCGGCAGACGCCGACACCGCAGAACTATCATGTCTGGTACACCCATTTTTCGGCCCGTGAGCCGGAGCTGTCGGCCGCCCTCGAAGCCCATCTGGCGGCCGGACGAGCCCTCGACGACGGCTGCATGCTGCAGCTCTACGAACGGTTCCTCGCGCCTTGCGCGGAAGCCCGCCAGCTCCGGGAAGCGAGCCAGCGTCTGCAACGGCTGACCGATCGGGTCGGTGAGGAGCTGGCCTCGGCCGGCCGGGACACGCGCCGCTACCAGGCGGCGGTCGGTGGGCTGGCGGAGGAAGTTTCCAGCGCCTCCACCGTGGCCCAGCTCAAGGCGCTCTTCGACAACCTGCTCGAGGAAACCGCCGGTGTCATCGAGATGATGGCCGGGATCGAGGCCCGCCTCGGCGAGAGCCATGCCGAGATCGCGCTGCTGCGGCGCGATCTGGAACGGGCCCGCATCGAGGCGCTGACCGATCCGCTGACCGGGATCGCCAATCGCCGACGGTTCGAGGAAGCGCTGCAGGCGGCAATCGACGGTGCCGCCGCGGGCGGTCCGCTACCGGCCCTGATCCTGCTCGACATCGACCATTTCAAGGCCTTCAACGACCATTACGGACATGGTGTCGGCGACAAGGTGCTGCAGGTCGTGGCCCGGCTGATGACCGCCAATGTCAAGGAAGAGGAT
>JALSRW010000049.1 GCA_026984595.1 Alphaproteobacteria bacterium | reverse complement strand
GGGGGCAATGTCGAAGGTGTCCGGGCGGTAGAGATTGGTGGCCGTGAGATGGCCCTCGATCCAGCCCGCGAACACGTCGAGCAGGGGCGATTTGGCCTCCGCCGCCTTGACATAGTCCGCGCAGCGATCGCTGCCGATTCCCTTGACCGCATAGTCGCCCGCCTTGCTGGCGGCGAAACCGGGTGGCGATGGCAGCAGCAGCGAGAGTGCCGCGGCGAGAAGGGAAAGCTTGACGAGGATGCGCATCCGATGGATCCCGAAATGGCCGCGAGGCTGGTGACCGATCCGGCTCGTGAAATGCCGGACACGCGAGCGATATCGGCCGGCGGCGCGCAAATGACAAGGCACCGGCAGGAAATCACGGATCCGTGATCCGCCGGAAGGCGAGATCGGGACGCTCCCTCGCCACTTCTTCGAACAGTGCCGTCAAGGCGTCCGCGAATTCCCCGAGTTCCGCGCGCAGGCGGGGATCGAGCCGCCAGACGATGCGCACCGGCCCTTCCACCTCCGTAGTGAGGAGATCCCAGAGGGCATCGAGACTGCGCCCGAAATGGGCAGGAACAGCCAGATCCCGGGCGAGCTTGGCGTAGATCGCGGCGGGCGACCGCTGCTCCCGGCCGAGAACGCAGAGCTTCACCGTTCGGGACATGGTACCGGCCGGAAGCTGCGGTAATGGTCGCGTGTCACGAAGATCTTCCGGTCGCTGGAAAAGACCAGCCGCTTCGCACCCCGCCGGCCGCAGGTGAAATCGAGATCGGCCTCGTACCAGATCCGCCCCGGGGCCTTCGGCAGCCGCCTTTCGCGATTGCCGAAACGGTCGCCACCGATCACCTTGCCGGGCACAATCCGGCACAGATCGCGGCCGGGCCGCCAGCCGCGGACCCGCGCCTCGCGCTTGGTCAGATAGCGCTCCGGCAGCCGGCCGGTGCGGCAGACGCTCTCCACCGCCTCGGCGAAACCCGCGACATCGCGCAGGCCGAGAGCGCCGGCCAGATCGTCGAGCTCGCCGGCGGCCGCGAAACCGATCAGTGCCAGCGCCGCGAGCAGACCGAACAGCAGACGGCGCGACATGCGCGCGGCCCTCATCCCCTTTTCTCCCCGCGACAAAGGCGAAGCAGGTAGAGCACCGCCGCCACCGCGGTGGCGAGATTGAGGCTGGAGATGCCGGGGCGCATCGGCAGCCGGACCCGCCGGTCGGCCCGCGCCAAGAGCGCCGCCGACAGGCCGTGCCGTTCGGAGCCGAAGGCGAGCACGGCGTCACCGGCGATCCGGCCGGGCTCCAGTGGATCCCCCTCGGGATCGAGGGCGACGAGCGGGCGGCCGCTTTCGGGAAGCTCCGACATGCGCGCCACCGGCAGGGCGAACTGCAGCCCCGCTCCCGCCCGTACCGCAGTGGGATGCCAGGGATCGAGCGGGCCGAGGCAGAGCAGGGCCTCGGCGCCGGCCGCCGCCGCCACCCGCACCGCGGCCCCGAGATTGCGGGCATGGGCCGGATGATCGAGCAGCACGAGCGGCCCGGTGCCCGCCTCGAGAAAGGCCGGCCGCTTCACCGCCGGTCGCCGGGCGATGGCCAGAATGCCGGTTTCCGGCGGCTGCGGCGCGAGCTCGGCGAACGACGCCGCCGGCACCGGCTGGAGCAGGCCGGCCAGGCGGGAGGCGAGATCGGGTGCCAGTTCCGCCGCCAGCCTCGCGGCGAGCGCAGGATCGGCGGTGACCGCTTCGAGGATTGCGGCGCCGAAACGCAACGCATGCTTGAGGGCGTGGAAGCCTTCGAGCACCACCAGGCCGGGGTCGCGCCGCGCCGCCCGGAAGCGGGCGACGAGCCGCCGTTCCTCCTTCATTCCCGGCTCTCCCGGATCGCCAGATCCGCGCCGGCCGGGCTGGATTCGTCCGAGGATCCGGCTAGAGTGGCGCCGCCCAGAACAACGCGACCGGGAGGCCCCGTCATGCGCAACCCCTTCCGAGCCACCGTCGTGGCGCTGTTCCTCGCCGCCTGGCCGCTGCTGCCGGTGCAGGCCCAGAAGATCACCATCGCCGCCCTCACCTTCGTTTCCTCCTCGCCGCTCTTCATCGCCCAGGACAAGGGCTACTACGCCGATGAAGGGCTGGAGGTGGAGTTCTCCTTTTTCCGCGCCGCGCAGCCGGTAGCGGTGGCGATCGCCTCGGGCGACGCCGACTTCGGGGTCACCGCCTTCACCGCCGGATTCTACAATCTCGCCGGCCAGGGAGCCCTCAAGGTGATCGGCGCCCAGAGCCGCGAGGAGCCGGGTTTCGATTTCTCCGGATATCTGGTCTCCAACAAGGCCTTCGAGGCGGGCTTCACCAGCCCCGAGCAGTTTCCCGGCCACAGCCTCGGCATGACCCAGTACGGCTCCAGCTTCCATCTCATGATCGGGATGCTCGCCGACAAGCTCGGCTTTCCGCTGTCTTCGGTGAAGCTCGTGCCGCTGCAGAGCGTTCCCAACATGATCGCCGCCGTCAAGAGCGGACAGGTGGACAGCATCATCCTTCCCGCGCATATCGTCAAAGCCCTGGAAGCCAAGGGCAACGGCCGGATCGTCGGCTGGGTGCATCAATACACCCCCTATCAGCTCGGCGGGCTCTTCACCTCGACCCGCAACGTCACCGAACGGCGCGAGGTGGTGGAGAAGTTCGTGCGCGCCTATCAGCGGGCGGCAACCGAATATCACGAGGCCTTCAACCGGCTCGACGCCAATGGCGAGCGGGTGTTCGGAGAAAAGGCCGAGGCCCTGCTGCCGATCATCCAGAAATACACCAAGGCGAAGCCGCAATCGATCTACAACGGTGCCCCCTACATCGATCCCCTGGGGCGCCTCGACGTCGGCAGCGTCTACCGGCAGATCGCCTGGTTCAAGCAGCACGGGCTGGTGGACGAGAAGGTGGATCCGGCCGAGATTCTGGATCTCTCCTTCATCGAAGGGCATTTCAACATCCCGAAGTGACGGCCGGGATCGCCGCAGGTGCAGCTCCTGTTCGAGGAGGTGGGGCATGCCTTCGACGGCCTGCAGGTTCTCGACGGCATCTCGCTTTCCGTGGCCGCCGGCGAGACCCTGGCCATCCTCGGCCCCTCGGGCTGCGGCAAGTCCACCCTCCTGGCCGTCGCCGGCGGCCTCCTGCGCCCCGCTCGCGGCCGGGTGTACCTTAGCGGCACCCCGCCCGAGGGCTGCCTCAACCCGCTCACCTACGTGTTCCAGGATTTCGCGCTCCTTCCCTGGCGCACGGTGGCGGGCAATGTCGCGCTGGCGCTCGAAGCGGCGCTCGACCGCCGGACCCGCCGGGAACGCGTGGCCGAGGTCCTGCGCCGGACCGGGCTTTCCGATTTCGCCGGGGCCTATCCGCGCCAGCTATCGGGGGGCATGAAGCAGCGGGTGGGGATCGCCCGGGCGCTGGCCGTCCGCCCCGCCGTGCTGCTGATGGACGAACCGCTTTCCGCCCTCGACGCCCAGACCCGCGAACTGCTGCTGGAAGAGTTCCTGACCCTCTGGCGCGAGGCCCGGACCACCACCCTCTATGTCACCCACAATCTCGACGAGGCGCTCCGCATCGCCGATCGCATCTGCGTTCTCTCCCGCCGACCGGGGAGGATCCGCGGGCTTCTCGAGGTGCCGCTGCCGGTGGCCGAACGCACCGCCCCCGAAAGCGCGGCCAGAATCGGCGAGCTCCGCGCCGAACTCTGGCGGATGATCGCCGCCGAGGTGCGGGCTGCCGATCGCGAGCTCGCGGACGGCACGGTACCGGACCATGCCTGAGCCGGCGCGCTCCACGATCGAGCCCGCGCGGGAGGTGCCGTTTCGGGGCGGCGGCTTCGCACCGCGGCGCATCCGCCATCTCGCCCCGCCCTTCTTTCTGCTCCTGCTGCTGCTCTGGGAGGGGGTGAGCCGCGCCGGCATGGTTTCGCCGCTGGCACTGCCGCCACCCTCGGCGATCCTGGAGGCGCTCGGAGATCTCGCGAAAAGCGGCGATCTCTGGCGCCATCTCGAGGCCAGCCTCTACCGTCTGGTCCTGGGCTGGATCCTGGGCAGCGCCGCCGGGCTGCTGCTGGGCCTTCTGATCGGCATCTCCAGCCTCGGCCGCACCCTCGGCATCCCCTTGGTGGCAGCGCTCTTCCCGATCCCCAAGATCGCCATGCTGCCGCTGTTCATCCTCTGGTTCGGCATCGGCGAGCCCTCCAAGCTGGCGACCATCGCCCTGGGCAGCTTCTTTCCGACCGTCATCAACGCCTATGCCGGCATCGACAACGTGCCGCGGAGCCTCGTGCGCATGGGCCAGAGTTTCGGCCTGTCGCACCGCGCCATCGTCTTCGAGATTCTGCTGCCGGGGGCGCTGCCGGGCATTCTCGCCGGCGCCCGCATCTCCTCCTCGATCGCGCTCGTGCTGCTGGTGGCGGCGGAGATGATCGGCGCCCAGTACGGCATCGGGGCGCTGGTTCTCCAGGCCGGCAACCTGATGCGCACCGATCAGCTCATGGCCGGGGTGGTGGTGCTGTCGCTGCTGGGCCTCACCATCAGCGCCCTGATCGGCTTCGCCGAACGCCGCCTCCTGGCCTGGCGCTGAGGCGGCCGTCCACTACCCGCCCGGGCGTGGAAAGGCGATGCCCGCTCTGGCGCCGGCCTCCAGGAGCCGCGGAATGTCGGGCGGCGCCGGGCTCGCGGGAAGATCGCGGCTGCCCGGCGGCAGCGGCTCTCCGGCTTCGCTGAAGAACCGCTCGTGGACCAGCCCCGGCGCGTTCATGATCAGCAGCCGCCCCGGTGCGTCGCCGGTGTTGGTGAAGGCGTGCAGCGCCCCGTCCGGGATCTTGACGAAATCGCCGGGGCCCACCCGCCGGGTGTCCTCGCCGATGGTGAAGTCGAAGCTTCCCTCCAGCACGTAGAAGGCCTCGTCCTCGCCGGCATGCCGGTTGGGCGGGGCGCCGGCACCCGGCGCCACCGTCGCCTCGCACAGACAATAGCCGCCGGTCTCCGCGTTCTTGGCCAGGAAGCGTACCACCGTTCCGACCAGATAGAAGCTGTCGGTCTCCCGGGTGCCCATGGGGGTCTCCATTCATGTTTCTGTTCGTACCGCACCGCCGCGGCGGGGTCGCCGCACCGTCGGTCGACGGTATCATCGGAAAATCCGCCCAGCAACGGCTTTGTGAGACGCATCCCTCCGCC
>JALSRW010000048.1 GCA_026984595.1 Alphaproteobacteria bacterium | reverse complement strand
TCGACTACGGCGATTTCATCCTCGAAGGTGAGCTCGAGAAGCTCGAGCTGCTGCCGGTATCGGACTGTCCCTAGGCCCGGTTCTCGGCCAGCGCCCGGCCCAGCCAGGCGGCCCCCCGCACGCCCGAGCTGTCGCCGTGCACCGCCGGCCGCAGGATCGTCGCCACCGCATCCGAGAACACGTAGCGCGGCCACAGCGCCGGGACCGTTTCGTAGAGCCGGCGGATGTTGGACATGCCGCCGCCCAGCACCACCACCTCGGGGTCGAGGACGTTGATGATGGTGGCCAGCGCCCGCGCCAGGCGATCCTCGTAGCGGGCCAGCGTGGCGAGCGCCGCCTCCTCGCCGGCTTCCGCCGCGGCGACGATGGCCGGACCGTCGCGCTGTTCGCCGGTGACCCTCGCATGATCGCGGGCGAAGCCGGGACCCGACAGCCAGGTCTCGATGCAGCCACGGAGCCCGCAGTAGCAGGGCGGGCCCGGCCGCTCCGCATCGGCCGGCCAGGGCAGCGGATTGTGCCCCCATTCGCCGGCGATGGCGTTGGGGCCGGTGATCACCCGGCGATGGACGGCGATGCCACCGCCGACCCCGGTGCCGAGGATGACGGCGAACACCACGGGCGCTCCCGCCCCGGCACCATCGGTGGCCTCCGACAGGGCCAGGCAGTTGGCGTCGTTGGCAAAGGCGATCGGTCGGCCGAGCAGCGCCTGCAGATCGCGATCGAAGGGTTGGCCGTTGAGCCAGGTCGAATTGGAGTTCTTCATCAGACCGGTGGCCGGCGAGATGGCTCCGGGGTGGCCGACCCCGACGGTGGCCTTCACCCCGAGCTCGCGTTCCGCCTCCTCGACCATGAGGCGGATGGTCTCGAGCGTTCCACGGTAATCGTCACGCGGAGTCGGCCGGCGCCGGCGCAGGAGCTCGCGCCCCTGCTCGTCGAGGCCGATGATTTCGATCTTGGTGCCGCCGAGATCGACGCCGAGTGCCACGGTCATCACTGCCTCCCTGCCCTGCCGCGCTTATAGCCGGGCAGCGCAGTCCCGTCACCTGCGGCTCAAGGCAGCGGACGGGCGCGGATCACCACCTTGCGCGAGGGATCGTTCTCGCGGAAGCGCTGCTCGATACCGGCGATGATGCCGTCGCCGCGCCGGCGCAGCCACTCCACCACCCGATTGGCGCGGCGCTCCGCCAGCCAGCGATTGTAGCGCCTCGCATCCTCGGCGGTGCCGTTCCTGATCGGGCCGTTGTCGATGGCGGTCACGATCTCCACTGCATAGCGACCCTTGCCGAGCCGCTGCAGAAGATGCTGGAGGTCCCGCGCAGCACCGCGCGGCAGCCAACTGCTGTTGATATCGAACACGATCTCCAGCTCGGGAGTCGTACCCGCTTCCCCGCCCTTGGCGACCGTCGCAGGCACCGGGGTGTCGGTTTTCGGGGCGGGTGTCGCCGCCGCCGCGGTCCCGGGCGCCTGCGGCTTCCCCTGGATGGGAGCACCGGGCGGATCGGCGACGGCCGTCGAGGCTGCCGCAACCGGCTTCTCCGGCGCCTCTGCCGCCGCCTTTTCCCGTTCGCCGGCAGCCGCGGGGGCGGCCGGGCGGTCGGCGACTTCCGCGGCCGGGGCCGGCTCCGGCGGATCTGCCGGCCGTGGCGCGGCCTCCGTCTGCGGCCGCCGTACCACCACCGTCAGCGGAGCGTTCTCCGTGGGCGTCCCGGCGGCGGGCGCCTTCGCGGCCCGCGATTCCTCCCCCTCCGGCGGCCGCTTTTCGCTCGGCAGGGTGTTCTCGGCGACGGTGCCGTCGTCCGCCGGCTGCGCCGCCGCGGCGTCCTCCCGGGCCGCAGGAGACGGGCGGGGCTCGTCCCGCCGCGCCTTCGGCGCGGGACCCTCGCCGCTGCTCCCGGCGGCCGCGAGTGCTCCACCCTCGCAGGATTCCTCGGGGTCGAGGGAGAAGAACCACAGGGTGGCGCGGCTCTCGGCGGTGGCGAACTGCCAGTCCCAGACGCTGGCGATGGACTTGGCCGGCAGGCCCTGCTCGGTCATCAGGCTCTGGATGCGCTCGGCCCGGGCACGGGCGAGCCGGTGGGCGGCCAGGGTTCCCCCATCCTTGTCCGCGCCGGGCTCGACATGGCCGATCACCTGGGCGGTCAGGAAGCAATCGTTGGCGAAGCGGCCGATCAGCGCCTTGAGCTCCTGCTCGACCTCGGGCGGCATCTCCGAACTGGCGGTGAGGAAGGGTACCGCATAGATGGACACCTGGGCGATCCGCCCGTCCTTGAGAATGAGCGGAACCGGCTCCTCCACCAGCGGTCGCAGCGGCTGGGCGTGACCGGCGGCGAGCATCGCCCCGGAGAGGAGCGGGAAAGCGAGGAGAGCGGCAGCGAAGGTCCTTGGCGCCATCGGGGTTGTGTTCCGCTTCGCCCGGCGCCCGGAACGCTTCCGGGTCGGGCCGTTTACAACCGTTGAGCGAAACTCACTATCACCTTTTCCCCGAAAAAGACAACTCCCCCGGGCCGGACACGCAAAAAACCCGCCGGATGGCGGGTTCCTGCCGGGTCGCCGGAGCCGTTCGAAGGGGCCGGCGGGTCCTATTTGATCTTGGCTTCCTTGAACTCGACGTGCTTGCGGATCTTGGGATCGTACTTGCGGAAGGTGAGCTTCTCGGTGGTCGTTCGGGTGTTCTTCTTGGTGGTGTAGAAGTACCCGGTACCGGCCGTGCTCACCAGCTTGATGAGCTGGACCGAAGGCTTGGCCATCGCAAATCTCCTGAACTGGGCGGCTGCCGCCGAAGCTTGGCCGGAACAGATACCTCGCGACCGTCGCCTGTCAAGGCTGGCGCGCTCGCAGGGCGGCAGCCGCGGCAGCCGGAGCGAGCAGACCGAGCACCGCGGCCATGGTCAGCGGCAGCCCCTGCGGGCCGAAGCGGCTCATGGCGAGACCGGTGGCGGCGGGCCCCACCAGCATGCCGGCCTCGATCATCATTACGAAGACGGTGTTGGCCAGGGCCAGTTCGAAGCCGGCGAAGCGCTGTCCGACCAGCACGAGGCCGAGCGTGTAGATGGCTCCGGTGGTGCCCCCCATCAGCACCAGCAGGGGCCAGATCAGCCGTCCGTCGGCGATCACCAACGGCAGCGCCAGCAGGGTCAGGGTGGCGATACCGGCGACCAGCGCCAGCACCAGAACGGGCGGCAGGCGGTCGGCGAGCCAGCCGACGGGATACTGCAGGAGGATGTTGCCGGTGATCCAGACCGCCAGCATCACTCCGATCAGCCACTCCTCGTACCCCATGGCCAGGCCGTAGACCGGGAACAGGGCGAACTGCGAGGTTTCGACGATACCGAAGCCGAAAATGGCGAGCAGCGGCAGCGAGGCGCGCCGGAGAATCCCGAGGAAGGCACCGGCGGCGGGCCGGCGGTCCTCCGGCGCCAGTGCCCGGTCGAGCCCCCGGGCCGCGAGCACCGGCGGAATACCGGCGGCGAACAGCAGCGCGGTGACCAGGAACGGCAGGTAGCCGGCACTGCCGAGGACCGCCACCAGCAGCGGCCCCAGCGCATACCCGATGCTGAACACCGTGGCATAGAGGCCGAGCACCCGGCCGCGCCGCTCGTCTTCGACGAGGGCGTTGATCGCCGCCTCGCTGACCACGAAGACGACGGCGGTACCGGCACTCAGCAGCACGCGCAGCAGGAACCAGGGCAGGAAGGCGACCATTCGCGGCAGGATCAGCATGGTCAGGGCGGCCACCGCCATCCCGGCCGCGGCGGCCGGCCGCGGGCCGAAGCGGCGCAAAAGCGGACCCATCACCGGGGCGACGACGAAGATGCCGAGGCCGCCGGCCATGGCGTTTAGGCCGATCATGCCGGCAGGAAAGCCGTGCCGCTCGAGCACCAGGGAGAGGAGCGGCAGAGAGAGGGAAATGGTCATTCCGACCAGGCTCGCCGTGCCGATCACCAGAGCGAGATCGCGGCGCCGGTGCATGCATGCTCTCAGCGGCGCCGGGGCTGGCGGCGACCGTAGCGCCGCCGCGGCGGTCCCGATTTCTTCCAGGCGATGCGGGCGAGCTCGGTGGCGCGGGCCGGCTCGTGGGCCTCGATGCGGAACTGCATCATGCCGCGGGCGAGATCGATCTCCACCAGGGTGACCTCGACCCGGTCGCCGAGGCCGAAACTCTCGCCCGTATCGCGGCCGACCAGCGCATGATGGCGCTCGTCGTAGATGTAGATATCGTCGCCCAGGGTGGAGACCGGCACCAGCCCGTCGGCGCCGCTCTCCTCGAGGGTGACGAACAGGCCGAAATACTGAACGCCGGTGACCCGGGCCGAAAAGCGGGCATCGGCATGGCGCTGCATGTAGAGGGTGACGAAGCGCTGCAGCGCGTCGCGTTCGGCTTCCATGGCCCGGCGTTCGGCCGCCGACAGGCGGCGCCCCAGCTCCTCGAGCTCGCCGATCTCGGCGGGTCGCTTCTCGCCGCCGGGACCGAGATCGAAGACCCGGATCAGCGCCCGGTGCACGGCGAGGTCGCTGTAGCGCCGGATGGGCGAGGTGAAATGGGTGTAGCAGCGCAGATTGAGGCCGAAATGGCCGATGTTCTGCGGCTGGTAGACGGCCTGCGCCTGGGCCCGCAGCACGAAGCCCGCGACCGTCTCGTAGAGGGGATCCCCTTCGAGGCCTTGGAGCATGCGGGTGAAATCGCCGGGTTTCTTGGCGGTACGGCTCCAGGGGATGCCCAGCCGCTCGAGATATTCGGCCAGCGCCTGCAGCTTCACCGGGTCGGGCTTGTCGTGGACCCGGTAGAGAATGGGCGCCTTGGCCTCGGTGAGCGCGGTGGCCACCGCCACATTGGCGGCGATCATGCATTCCTCGATCAGGCGGTTGCTCTCGAGCTGGGGCCGGATCCGCACATCGGCGGGAAAACCGTTCTCGTCGAACACCACCCGCCGCTCGGGCAGCTCGACATCCAGCGAGCCCCGCCGCTCGCGGGCCTCGCGGAGAAGGCCGTAGACCGCGAACAACGGCTCGAGTACCGGCTCCCAGAGCTTCTCGGTGACCGCATCGGGATTGCCGTCGCGGGCCGCCTGGACCTGCTCGTAGGTGAGCCGCGCCCGCGAACGCATGACACCGCGCAGGAACCCTGCCTTGCGGATCCGCCCCTGGCGGTCGATGCGCATGTCGGCGGCCAGACAGGCGC
>JALSRW010000047.1 GCA_026984595.1 Alphaproteobacteria bacterium | reverse complement strand
CGTCGGGGCCATGGCCGGCGATGGTTTCGAAGCTGGGACCGCGGTAGAGCGGATCGCGCGAGCGCTCCGCCTCCAGCCTCCGAACGATGTCGCGTTCGGTCAGCGACCCGTCGAGCGGCAGGCGGTCGAGCCAAGCGAGGAAACGCACCATCGCCGCACCGTCGCGCCGATGCGCACGCCGCGCACCCTCCATCTCGACCGGGTTCTTCCTGGCCTTGGCGAGGACCACCGGATCCTCCTCCTCGAGCGGCGGCCGCCCGCCCGCCGCGAGACGGTCGAGAAAACCCGCCCGCACCAGGCGCGGATCGGCGAGCACCGTCTCCTTGCTGCGGGCCAGCGCATCCAGAGCATCCGGGAACGTCTCGTAGGGTTCGACGGTGACCTCGTCATCGAGCTCGAGATCGGCCGGCAGCTTGCGGGGATCGACGAACCAGCGACAGCGCCCGCTGCGGTGCAGCAGCGCGAAGCTGAGGATCACCGGATTGAAGGGGATGTCGCTGCCCCGCAGGTTGAGCAGCCAGCAGATGGCATCCGTGGCGGTCAGCACCAGCCAGTCGGCATCGAGGGCGGCGATGGCTTCTCCCGTCTCCCGGCGCTTTTCGCGGCCGGGGCGGCCGGCATAGACCAGATCGTGGACCGTCACCCGGCCCAGCGGCGGCGGCGGGCGATCGCTCCAGATCGCATCCACGGGATTGTCGCCCACCGCCACCAGCTCCGCATTCCGGCGGCGACAGGCGCGCTCCATGCGCTCGCGCTCGGCCTTGGTGACGAGGTAGGGATCGTAGCCCAGCCGCTGGCCCGGCTGCAGATGCCGCACCAGCCATTTGGCCGGCGGCTCGCGGCCCATGTGGCAGGCCTCGAACAGCCGCCCGTCCACTTCCTCGCGCACCTGCAGCGTGTAACGACCGTCGGTGAAGATCGCCGCGCATTCGGCGAGCACGATCACCACCGCCGCCGAACCGGTGAATCCACTGAGCCAGGCCACCCGCTCCTCGTGCGGCGGCAGATATTCGCTGCCATGCGCATCGGTACGCGGCAGCCAGAAGCCGTCCAGCCCGCTCTGCCTCAGGGTACGGCGCAACGCTTCCAGGCGTTCGGCATGGACCGGATGCGGCTCATCCGTCATGGCCTGCGCTCCCCGGCACTGCCCTCCCGGGCATGCCGACACCACCGCGGATCAGGGCGAAGTGCGCATCCTGCAAGGTGGTTCCTGCGGCTGCTACTTGGCCGGGGCCATGACCATGACCATCTGACGCCCTTCCAGCCGGGGCATCTGCTCGATCTTGGCCAGCCCCTCGACGTCCTTCTTGACCCGATCGAAGATCTCGAGCGCAAGATGCTGGTGTGCCATCTCGCGGCCGCGGAAGCGTAAGGTGATCTTCACCTTGTCTCCTTCCTGGAGAAAATCCCTTACCTTACGCATCTTGATCTGATAGTCGTTCTCGTCGATATTCGGGCGCATCTTGATCTCTTTGACATCGATGATCTTCTGCTTCTTTCTTGCAGCGCTGGCCTTCTTCTGCGCCTCGTATTTGAAACGACCGTAGTCGAGAATCTTGCACACGGGTGGCGTCGCATTGGCCGCGACCTCGACGAGATCGAGCCCGACCCGCTCCGCCCGCGCCAGCGCCTCCGGGAGCGGCACCACTCCCACCATGTTGCCCTGTTCATCGACCAGACGGACCTCCCGCGCCTCGATACGATCGTTGACACGGTATTCTTCGCGTACAGTGGGGCTCATAAAGGTCGATCAACCTCCTGTTGTTGGCTCGGGCTGTTGCTGGTTCGGGTGCGCGCGCCACCCGCCGGCTCGTCAGCCGAACCCGCACCTGCCAAACTATACGTCCGGGGAACGCCGTTCAAGCATCCGGCGCGCGCGCCTCCCGCTGCAGCAGGGAAATCACCTCCTCGAGCGGCAGTACTTCCTGTTCGCGGCCGCCGAGACGACGCATGGCGACACTTCGCTGTTCTTGCTCGCGCCTGCCGATGGCGAGGATGATCGGCACCTTGGCGTGGGAATGGAGCCGCACCTTGTAGGAGATCTTGTCGGAGCCGGTGTCCACCTCGACCCGCAGCCCGGCCTGCCGCAGCCGCTCCCCGACCTCGCGGGCATAAGAATCCGCCTCGTTGGTGATGGTCGCCACCACCACCTGCACCGGCGAAAGCCACAGCGGCAGCCGGCCCGCATACTGTTCGATCAGGATGCCGATGAAACGTTCCATCGAGCCGAGGATCGCCCGGTGCAGCATGACCGGCCGGTGCTTGGCGCCGTCCGGCCCGACATAGCTCGCATCGAGCCGCTCGGGCAGAACGAAGTCGACCTGCAGGGTGCCGCACTGCCAGTCGCGACCGATCGCGTCCTTGAGCACGAATTCGAGCTTGGGACCGTAAAAGGCACCCTCGCCGGGATTGAGCGAGACCTCGAGACCGGTGCCCCGCACCGCCTCCCAGAGCGCATTCTCGGCCTGGTCCCAGACGGCATCCTCGCCGGCCCGCGTCGGCGGGCGATCGGCGAACTTGATGTGCACATCCTCGAAACCGAAATCGCGGTAGACGCGCATCAGCAGATCACAGAAGGCCTCGGTCTCGCTGGTGATCTGCTCCGGCGTGCAGAAGATGTGGGCATCGTCCTGGGTGAAGGCCCGCACCCGCATCAGCCCGTGCAGGGCGCCCGAGGGTTCGCGCCGGTGGCAGGAACCGAACTCGGCCATCCGCAGCGGCAGATCGCGGTAGGAATGCAGCCGGGTGTTGAAGATCTGCACATGCCCCGGGCAGTTCATCGGCTTGATGGCGAGCGCCTTGTTCTCGAACTCCAGGGTGAACATGTGCTCGCGGAACTTCTCCCAGTGCCCCGAACGCTCCCACAGGGAGCGGTCGATGAGCTGGGGGGTCCGCACCTCGATATAGCCGGCGGCCTCCAGCCGGCGCCGCATGTAGGCTTCGATCTGCAGCCACAGGGTCCAGCCCTTGGGATGCCAGAAGGCCGAACCGGCCGCCTCCTCCTGGAAATGGAAGAGATCCATCTCCCGGCCGAGGCGGCGATGGTCGCGCTTCTCCGCTTCCTCGAGCTGGCGCAGATAGGCCTCGAGCTGCTTCTTGTCGGGAAAGGCGGTGCCGTAGATGCGCTGCAGCATGGGACGGCTGGGATCGCCCCGCCAATAGGCACCCGCGACCTTGAGGAGCTTGAAAGCGCCGATCCTGCCGGTCGAGGGTCCGTGCGGCCCGCGGCAGAGGTCGAACCACTCTCCCTGACGATAGAGGGTGACCGGCTCGTTCTCCGGGATCCGATCGAGGATCTCGAGCTTGTAGGTCTCCCCCATCTCGGCGAAACGGCGGCGGGCTTCCTCGCGGCTCACCTCCTCGCGGCGGAACGGTTTGTTCTCGCGCACGATCTCCGCCATCCGCTTCTCGATCTTCTCCAGATCCTCGGGGGTGAACGGCCGGTCGCGGGCGAAATCGTAATAGAAGCCGGTATCGATGGCCGGGCCGATGGTCACCTGGGTGCCGGGAAACAGTTCCTGCACCGCCTCGGCCATGACATGCGCGGCATCGTGGCGCAGCAACGGCAGCGCTTCCGGATCGCCGGCGCGAATGATACGTACCCTCGCATCCTGCGGGATGGGCCGGTCGAGATCCCGGAGCTCGCCATCCACCTCGACCGCCACCGCCGCCTTGGCCAGGCTCTTGCTGATGGCGCGCGCGATCTCGGCCCCGGTGGGCGGATGGTCGAAGGTCTTCCTGGTGCCGTCGGGCAGGGTGATGGTCACCGGCTGCGGCCTCTCGGCCTGCCCGGCCGTGGCTTCGGAAGATACGGCTTCACGGTTCATTGTCGGCTTTCACGAGCGAAGGGACATGGGCCACCGGAATCGGGATGCGGGTCCGCTGCGCGGACCTTTCACGCGCCCGGGCAAGCTGTGCCGCGACCTCGGGGATGTCAAGCGTCACCGGCGACACGCCCTGCCGTCACCGGCGCTTCCGGGGAGCGCCGGGGCATGCCGTGGCCGAGCAGCTCGCGATAGACATCGAGCGTGACCTCCAGCGCTTCCTCCAGGGCGAAGTTGGCGGCCACGAAGCGGCGCGCCTGCTCCCCCGCCCGCAGCCGGTCCGCCTCGGCCACCGACAGCACGAGATCGATCGCCGCGGCCAGTTCCTCGGGCGCGCCGCTCTCCAGCACCAGCCCGGTCTCCATCGGCCGCAGCATCTCCGGCAGGCAGCCGGTGCCGGCGACGATCACCGGCCGCCCCATGGCCTGGGCCTCGAGCAGGGGCGGACAGGCCAAAAGCGCCCGCTCTGCCGGCAGCACGACGAGATCGGCCAGCCGGTAGGCCGCCGGCATGTCCTCGCAATCGCTCGCAAACCGCACCCGATCGCCGAGCCCGTCCTGGCGCAGCAGGCTTTCGAGACGCCTGCCGAAACCGTCGCTGCGCTGGTCCGCACCCAGGAACAGGAGATCGAAATCTCGCCGCTCCAGCGCGGACGCCGCCCGCAGCAGCCGCTCGTGACCGTAGCCTTCCGCCAGCGGTGCGGGCATCAGCACCAGCCGCCGCTCCGGCGGGATGTGCCAGCGCTCGGCGAGGGCCAGAATGCGGTGCCCCGTGACCTTCGCCGGATCGAACAGTTCGAGATCGATGCCCGGCGGCAACCGACGCAGGCGCTCGGCCGGCAGGGCGAACGCCCGTTCCGCCTCGTGGCGCGCATAGGCCGAAGGCGCCAGCAACCGGTCGGCACGACCGATGCCGCGCAGCAGCCGATGGCGCAGAACCCCGCCCCCCTGTTCCGGCAGTTCGGTCAGGGTGACCGCGGCATGCACCCCGCAACGCCGTGCCGCCAGCACCGCGCTGCAGGCCACCAACGGGCCGAGAGCGTGCACCAGCGAGACCCGATAGCGGCGCAGGATGCGCGTCAGCCGCCGCGCGTTCATCCACACCGCGGCCAGCGAGCGGGTCTCGAAGGGCAGACGGATGTCGGCGGCGCCGGTGACCGCCAGCTCCCGTTCGAGCTCGCCGCCCGTCGAGACCACGGCGAAGCCGAGGCCCCGCTCCTGCGCCGCTGCGGCCAGCGCCACCGCGTAGCGCCCGTGCCAGTCGGCAGCGATGTCGGGCAGGGCCAGGAGCACGGGAGTCGGGGAAACGGCTTCGACGGCGCGCATCGGAAGGGGCGGACTCCGGCGGACAGGGGGCGACGGACG
>JALSRW010000046.1 GCA_026984595.1 Alphaproteobacteria bacterium | reverse complement strand
CGAGCACGCGGGCGGCGACGCTGGCCGGCTCGCCAGCCGATGGGAGCCTGCCTGCCGCCGACCCGGAAGCTCGCGCCTTCGCCGCCTCCTGTCCGAGGGCCGTATCGCGCTGCTGCCGTGCGCCCGCCTCCTCGAACCGGCCGAAGCCGATCGCCGTCTTGGCCCCGGCCCCGAGCCCGTCGAGGGCGTCCTTCAGCCAGGCGAAGGCGGTCTCGGCGTCTTTTCGGTCCTGCGGGTTCTGTGGTCGACGCGGCCCGACGGCGAACAGGAATGTCGAACCCGGAGCAAGAGCGAGGAAGGGGATCGGGGTCGGGTCGTACCAGTCGGCGGGAGGACGTGCGGCCGGACGGTCGGCCTGGTACCACGGCTGGTAATGGGGCGTCATCACCTCCATGGTGAGCTTCACCGGTGCCGTCGGCAGAGCATCGAAGAAAACCACCGAGCCGACGGAGAGTGCGCCGCTCGCCGGTGGCGGGCCGAAGATGCGGGCGATCTCTTTGTCTCTCGTTTCTTTGTTCGGCCAGTGGCCCCAGTCGTGCGCCCAGGCGCGCGCGAGGCCCTTCAGAGCCGAGCCCGGAAGAAAGGGCACGCCGAGGCTGTGGTGGAACAGAAATCCGTTCTCGGTGGGGTGTTCGTAGCCGGTGCCGGTGACGAAGGGAGCGGTGAGCTCCAATTCCACCATTGCCGCACCGCTCGCCTGCCAGAGCGCCTCGAGGCGTTGGCGCGCCGCGGCGAGGCGGCCGGAGTCGCCGAGCTCGAGGCGCGCCTGCGTGGTGGCATCGGCGGCGACCAGACCGTTACGCTGCCTCTCGTGGAGCAGGGTCGATATCCACTCCGCCTTGCCGGTCCGCTTGATCTCCGACCTTCCCTGCCCCCGCTCCTGAACCACCTGCTGTTCGAGGTCGGAATACTCCGCCACCCAGAGATCGCAGAACTTGTCCCACCAGAGGCCGGGATGGCCATCCGGATGCCAATGGCGCGGCGCATCCCGAAGCGCGTCGCGGTAGAGCGGAAGCCTACCCTGCTTCTGGGGCATCGGCCGTCTCCGACGTCTTCTCCGGTTCCGCCAGCAGCGCGTTGGCGAACTTCTTGAGCCATTGCAGATAGGCCAGCGCCTCGGCCTGGGCTGTTACATAAGCGCGCTGATCGAGGCTCGTGATCTTCTTCATGAGCTGTAGGCCCGGTGTCTCGCCATTCCTGCTGTATTGCGCATCGAAATACGGGCTGGCCGCTCCCGCCTCCTCGAGCAGCCAGGTTTCGAGATGGCCGACGAGGGTTTTCCAGGCCTTCTGGTTGCCCTCGTCCGAGCCACTGCGGCTCATGGCCATGGCCACCGCCTGACCGAGGCCGGAAAGTAGAATCGTGGCGGGCAGGCTCTTTGCATAAGAAGTGTAGGCATCGCGAAACTTCTTGTCTCTGCTTTGCAAGGCTTCCACCTGCCCAAGTGCGATTTCCGCCCGTCTCTGCTCCAGGAGCCGTGCCGTCATGGTGTCACCTTCGCCACGTGCAGCCAGCCCTGGCCCGTGGTCTCGTTGCCGCCGAGCTGAAGATAGGGCCGGCCGCCGTTCTCGAAGAACAGGGCGTCGAGATGCTGCGCGGCATTGCCGTTGCGGAACAGGGCCAGCGTATAGAAGAGCGTGTCCGGGGCCACCGTCTCCTCGTACCAGAGGTTCTTCGAGGTCTTGTTCTCGTCGAGCACATTGTGGGCGTGCACCGGAAGCGCGTAGCGCGTGAACCAGGCGAAATCCGCATCCCTCACGACGGCGAGCTGTTCGACGAGCCGCTGCTTGGCCGGGCTGTTTCCGAACAGCGGCGCGATCAGCTTCGCCACGCCGTCGGGGAGCTTTCCCTTGCGGGCGAAGAGCCGCTCCTCGAGGAACAGCTTCTCCCCGTCCGTTCCGGCGCACAGGATCGGTGGCGGATCTCCGTCGGAGAGAGCCGAGAAATCGAGCTGCTGCGGTTCGTCATTCGTCACCCGCAGCCGGTCGCGCTGGAAGCGCTCGATCAGATAGGGGCAGGTGAGCCAGAGATAGCAGCGGCTCAGACAGCGCACCGGCAGCAGCAGCAGCTTGGCGTCGGAGAGGAGAAGTTCGCCGGCCCCGTCGGGCCTGCCGTAGATCCGTTCCACCGTACCATCGTTGAAGCGCCGCTCCGCGAGATCGCGCATCGCGCCCTTGACGCCGGAGCCGGGAACGAAGGGGTAGTCGGTGGTCTTCTCGTGGGCGACCGGCAGATCCACCACCCCTTCGCTCTGTCCGGCGCCGGGATGGATGTGGGTTTCGGCGAGCAGTCCGAGGATCGTGCCCTGCATGGCTCAACATTCCTTCCGAGGCCAGTATCCGAGGAGAAAACGGCCGAAGCCGAACTTCTCGCGTTCGCCGAGTGCGCGCCGGCTCCGGTTCTTCCAGAGCTCCGCCAGCTCGCTCGCATCGGCACCTTCGAAGAACAGCACGCTGCCGGCCGGGATGTGCGGCTCCAGGGGGCGCGGTCCCCGATGATTTCCCGGTCTTCCGTCCCAGCCGCCGATCATCACCGGCCGGTCGGCGCAGGCGAAGGCGAGCCTTCCCGGCAGCTCCGGATGGTTCCAGTCGGGGCGCGGCCAGTCGTTTCCTTTCAGCCGGATCGGTGAATGGACATAGAGGATGTAGCGGCCGTCCTCCGGCGGCTTCGAAGGCTCTTTCGCGTCCTGCCACCGAACTTCGCATTTCTCGAAGGCGGCCGGTCGCTGGAAGCCGCCGAGCACACCGAGCCGCTCCGGTTCCCGAGGCGCGCCCTCCACCTCCAGACCGAGGGCGACCCTGTTCATGGGTTCCGCGGTTCCCGTCTTCCGTTCCAGCGGTCCGACACCCTGGCCCAGCCGCAGATGGCTGGCGGCGTAGAGCATACCGTGAACGGCGGTCCGGGAGCGCGGATCGCGCTGCAGTCCCACCCGGTATTCGTGCGCGACCAGCCGTTTCTCTTCGAGGATCCGATCTGCGTCCGGGGCCTCGCCGGCGAGAACCCGGGTGAGGCCGGAGGGATCGATCCGGCTTTCCTCGATCTCCTTCACCCCCGCCTTCGCTTTCGGCAGGACGAGATCCCCGAGATCCGTCCGGAACGCTTCGGCGTCCGCGGGATCCAGCAGAAAGGGCAGGCCGTTCTCGAGCAGAAGGTGCCGCGGCACCGGATAGAGCCGGTGGAACGTATCGTCCGCCCCCCGGCAGAGCAGCGTCGGCGGGCCGAAGGTGAGGTTTCCCGTATCCTCGGGACCGTTGCCGAGCGCCTGCTTCAGCCGCGGGTCTTTGGCCCAGTCGCTGCGCCCGTCCCAGCCCATGGCGCGGGCGAGGGCGGCCCGGAAGGCGCCGGCCAGAACCGAGGGCCAGGGCGGGAAGAGGGAACGCACGTCCGCCATGCCCTCGTCCTCCTGCTCGAAGGGCCGCCCGTCGCGGAAGAAGAGGGTGTCGATCGGATGGACGAGATAGCGCGTCATGCCCCGTCTGCCGCCGGCGCGAGAGAGCGATGATACGCATCGAGGGTGCCGACCCCGTTGTCGGCGAGAAAACGGGCGATCAGCCCGCCCTCGATGCGGAAGCGTGTTACGCTTTTTCTCGGCCCCTTGTGCGCGAGACAAACCTGGAGCAGCTCGTTGATGCGCGCCTGGTCCTCTTCCGTCGGCCCCTTCTTTCCTTTCACCCATTCCGCCAGCATGACGCTCTTCAGCTTTTCACGGTCGTTCCCGAACAATTCCAGGACGTGCTCGTAGCGATCCTTCATATTGTAGAGGAAGCTCGTCGAGCGCTCGATGTCCTGCGCATAGGCACGTGCGAGATCCTGGAGCCCGTCGATCGGTGACCTGCAGCAGTCGGCCGCTCTCGCTCGCACGAAGCTGGTCACATATTCCGCCATCGTCCCGGACGGCTTTTCCACCGAAATCGCGATCGAGTTGCGCCCGTTGCGTTCTTTGGCCGTCTTCTTGAGAAGATCGTCGGCCTCGCGGATCACGGAGGAAAGCGGCACGTGGTAGTGGGCGAAGACGAGGCCAGCCGAGATGGTGGGGGGCACATCGAGTCTCTCCGCCACGTCCTTCATGGCCTCCAGATACGCTCTGTGGAGCGCGATCGCGCAGGGAATGGCGGTGGTAAGCGGCAGGAACGCCTTCACATCGTCACCGCCGGCGTAGATCAACGTCCCGTCGTGCTCCTTTTCGACCAAGTCGACGACCCGGTCGGTGAATCGGCGCAGCGCCTCGCTGACCTCGCTTTCCCTGCGATGTTCTGCCGCGTTTCCGAGCAGCTTGCCGATTGCGTCGCCGTCCATCACCAGGAGCGCGTAGAAGGGCGAGGTGGTGAGGAGTTTGACCTGACGGGCGCGAAGCCCCGGCCCGACCCGGCGTCGATAGGCCTCCCGGAGCCTCGCGAGTTCGCCGCGGATTTCCTCGACCTTCCGGGAACGGTCCCGGAGCCTTCGAGCACGTCCCGGATCGACCTGCTGGAGAGCTTCCGCCTCGCGCTCGAGATTTCTCGCTTCGGTGCGAAGCATGTCGTCGAAGAAGAAGGAGCCGTCGAGCAGACCGAATTCCTTGGCCTCCTGGCTGTCCAGCCTACGGAAGGATTCGACGTAACTGTCGTGTTCGGCCACCGACGGCACGTAGAGCTTCGCGCGGCAGGCCCGCCGGAAATCCTTGCATGCGTCTTCGATTTCTCGCCAGGCCGACAGCATCCAGGGTGCCCCGGCCATATAGGCAGTGGAGGGCCAGAGGCGGACGCGCGGGGGAAGGTGCCATTGCGGCTCTCCGTCCCGCATCTGGCAGCCCTGCGGCACCCAGCCGAGCACTTTCTCGAGTGTTTCGGCCGGCAGGCAGGGAAAGAGACGCTTGACCAGGGCGGGCGCGCAAAGGCGTTCGGTGGGGCGGATCTCCAGCAGCTCGAAGATGTCGTCGGCACCGGGATTGACGACCGCCTTCACCTCCGCACGCAGCGCTTCCCAGAAATCGCTCTGTGCTTTTCCCTGCCCTTTCGCCCGCACCCAGCCCGACAGCTCCTGATAATCACCGAGCATGCGGCAGTGGTCGCCGGGCTCCCCGGTGGTGGGCAGATGCGCCCGCCAGTTCTTGCGGCGGTCGAGCCAGGCGCCGTCGGATCCGTCTTCGGGATCCTTTCCCAATACCCAGTTCACCTCCCAGAAGTTCTCGATCTGACGATCCCAGATCTTTTTCGTATCGTTCCCCTGCACTGCCGGCGGGGCGAGGAAGGTGTTCCACA
>JALSRW010000045.1 GCA_026984595.1 Alphaproteobacteria bacterium | reverse complement strand
GCGGTCATGCGCCGCACGAGCGCCCGCTGCTCCTCCGCGCTGCCGCCGTCGGCGAGGCGCAGGCAGATGGAGGTGGGCGAGCGGATCTCGGGCCGCGCGGCGAGGAACGCCACCCAGGGCGTGCGCGCGACCCATTCCGCCACCGCCTCGAAATTGGCGCGCGTGCGCGCGATCGCCGCAGGCAGCCCGCCGATCCCCTCGATCCAGCGCAGCGCATCGAGCGCGTCCTCGACCGCGAGCATGGAGGGGGTGTTGATCGTCTCGCCGCGGAAGAGGCCCTCGATCAGGCTGCCGTTCTTCGTCAGACGGAAGATCTTGGGAAGCGGCCAGGGCGGCCGGTAGCTCTCGAGTCTCGCGGCCGCGCGCGGCGACAGGGCGAGCATCCCGTGCTGGGCTTCCCCGCCGAGGACCTTCTGCCAGGACCAGGTCACGACATCGAGCCGCTCCCAGGGAAGCTCGACGGCGAAGACCGCCGAGGTGGCGTCACAGAGCACGAGCCCGTCGCGGTCGCGGGCGATCCATGCCCCGTCCGGCACGATCACCCCCGAGGTCGTGCCGTTCCAGCAGAAGACGAGATCGCGCGCCGGATCGACGGCGGAGAGATCCGGCAGTTCGCCGTAGGGCGCTTCGTGGACGCGCAGATCCTCGAGGCGGAGTTGGCTGCGGATGTCGGCGAGCCAGCCGCGGCCGAAGCTTTCGAAGGCGAGGACGTCGACCCCGCGCGCGCCCAGCAGGTTCCACATCGCCGCCTCGAACGCACCGGTATCGGAAGCGGGCATGATGGCAACCCGCCAGTCCTCGGGAATGCCGAGAAGCGCGCGGCTTCGCGCGATGACTTCGGCGAGTTTCGCCTTGGCCGGTGCGGAGCGGTGCGAGCGGCCGAGAAGCGCATGCGCAAGCACCGCGGTCGACCATCCCGGGCGCTTGGCGGTCGGACCGGAGCTGAAACAGGGGTTCGCCGGGCGGCGAAGGGGTTCATCCATCGTCGATGTCCGGAACGGAAGGGGTGGGGCGCGGCTAAGTTAGTGCGGCCGTTTTCGCACCGCAACAGGAGCGCCCCCGGCATCCCGCGGAGACATCGCCGGCTAAGCCCCCGTGCCTTCCATCGCCCTCAGCAGCGCCGCAACCGCCACGCCGCGGGCGCGACCGGCGGCCGCAGGGGGGGCTCCGGCTTGACGCGAATCAAGGGCGGCGCATGCCGGATCCGCTATGCGGCGCGCGGTATTCCTTCCGAGATCCGCCGTGGGGGAGGTTCGGCCATGGCCGTTTCGCGCCGCGAATTCCTCGTCTCCGCAGGTTCGCTGACGCTCGCCGGGTTCGCCCGGCCGGCGCTCGCCCTCAAGGTGTTCGAGCCGGTGGTCGCGGTCGAGAACCCGATCACCCACTATCCGAACCGCGACTGGGAGCGGCTCTATCGCGACATCTACCGGGTCGAATCCGAATTCACCTTCCTGTGCGCGCCCAACGACACCCACAACTGCCTGCTCACCGCCAAGGTCAAGAACGGCGTCATCACCCGCATCGAGCCTACCTACGGTTTCGGCAAGGCGACGGATATCTACGGCACCCGCGCCTCGCATCGCTGGGAGCCCCGCTGCTGCAACAAGGGTCTTGCCCTGATGCGGCGCTTCTACGGCGATCGGCGGGTGAAGGGGCCGATGATCCGCAGGGGTTTCTATGAATGGTACCGGGCCGGCTTCCCTCGCGATCCCGAGACCGGCAGGCCGCCGGCCGAATACTTCCAGCGCGGCAAGGACGACTGGCTGCAGATCACCTGGGGCGAGGTCGCCGACGTCATCGCCAAGGCGTACATCGACATCGCCGGCACCTATTCCGGCGACGAAGGACGACGGCGGCTCGAGAAGCAGGGCCATTACCACCCTGCCATGCTGGACGCCATGAAGGGCGCGGGCACCCAGACCCTCAAATTCCGCGGTTCGATGCCGTTCCTCGCGGTCACCCGCTATACCTCGCCCTACCGCATGGCCAACATGATGGCGCTCCTGGACTCGCACATCCGCGGGACGGACGCGAAGACGGCGCTCGGCGCCCGCGGCTGGGACAACTACGCCTTCCACACCGATCTCGCCCCCGGCCATCCCATGGTTACGGGGCAGCAGAACACCGACTTCGATCTGTGCCTGTGGGAGCGCGCGAAGCTCGTCGTGCTTTGGGGCATGAACCCCTTCACGACCAAGATGCCCGATGCCCACTGGCTGACCGAGGCGCGCATCAAGGGCACGCACGTGGTCGGCATCTACAACGACTACTCGCCGACCGCACGCGCCTGCGACGAGGTGGTGATCCTGCGCACCGCCACCGACACCGCCCTCGCCCTGTCAATGGCGTATGTGATCATGAAGGAAGGGCTGTATCAGGAAGAGTCGGTGGCCGCCTGGACCGACCTGCCGCTGCTCGTCCGCATGGACAACGGCAAGGTGCTGCGGGCGCGCGACATCATTCCGGATTACGTGCCGAAGCCGCTCGAGAAGGCGGTGGTGTTCCGCAAGGGCGAGAAGCTGCCGCCCTTCTTCAAGCAGAAGACCCAGTACATTCCCGAGACTCTGCGCAACGAGGACATCGATGACTTCGTGATCTGGAACGCGGACGCCGACCGTCCCGAGGTCATCACCCGTGACCAGGTGGGCGTCGACTTCACCCGGCTCGGCATCCGGCCGGCCCTGCGCGGCAGGTTCAAGCTGCGCACCGTCGACGGTTCCGAGATCGAGGTGCGGCCGCTGTTCGACGTCTATTACGCGTTCTTCGAGGAGAACTACCGGCCGGAGCTCGCCGAGACGATCACCGGCGTGCCCGCGGCGCAGATCGAGCGTCTGGCTCGTCTGATCGCGGCCAATGCCGGTCAGACCAAGCTCACCCAGGGCATGGGCGTCAACCAGTACCAGCATGCGGACCTCAAGGACCGCGCCATGTACCTGGTCTGCGCGCTCACCGACAATGTCGGCGGGCTCGAGGGCAACATCGGCTCCTATGCCGGCAACTTCCGCCTGCCGCTGTTCAACGGTGCCGGTCAGTATCTGGCCGAGAACCCGTTCGACGTCGAGCTCGATCCGAACCGGCTGGCGCGGGTGAAATTCTACTGGCGTGCCGAATCGGCACACTTCTACTCGCACGACGACCATCCGCTCTACGTCGGCGATCACATGCTCACCGGCAAGACGCACATGCCGACGCCGACCAAGGCGATCTGGTTCGTCGATGCCAACTCGGCCTTGGGCAATGCGAAGTGGAAGTACAACATCATCATGAATACCCTGCCCAAGATCGAGATGATCGTCACCAACGAATGGTGGTGGTCGCTCACCTGTGAGTATTCCGATATCATCCTTGCCGTGGACGCTTGGAACGAGAACAAATACTGGGACATCGCGGGTTCGGTGACCAATCCGTTCGTCTACGTATGGCCGAAGACGGGGCACCGGCGGTTCTTCGATACCCGCAACGACTGCGAAACCTTTGCGCTGGTGGCGAGCCGTCTCGCCGAGCTCACCGCCGACCGGCGCTTCCACGACTACTGGAAGTTCGCCATCGAGGGCGAGCCCGAGGTCTACACCCAGCGGGTGATCGACGCCTCTTCCAATCTGCGCGGTTACCGGCTTGAGGAGATCGCCGCGCGCGCCCAGGAGGGCATCCCGAGCCTGATCATGACCCGCAGCTATCCGAAGTACGTGGGCATGGATCAGAAGCGCGAGAGCAAGCCCTGGTACACCAAGTCCGGCCGGCTCGAGTTCTACCGCGAGGAACCCGAGTTCATGGAGGCCGGCGAAAACCTGCCGGTCTTCCGCGAGGCGGTGGACTCGACGCATCGCGCTCCGAACGTGATCGTCGCCCGTCCGCATCCGCTGCTCAGGCCGGCACGGCCGGAGGACTATGGCGTCGATGCCGGCGAAGCGCTGCGGAACACCGAGCTGCGGCAGGCGCGCAACGTGCTCGTGGCGCCGGAGGAGCTGCCGAAGACCCGCCACCCGCTGATCGAGAGCTTCGGTGCCGGGCATATCGTGCACACGCCCAAATACCGCCACGCGGCGCACACGACCACGGGCGATACGGACATCACCGTGCTGCTCTTCGGCCCCTTCGGCGACATCTACCGCCACGACAAGCGCAAGCCCTTCGTCTCGGAAGCCTATATCGACGTCAATCCGAAGGATCTCGCCGAACTCGGCATCGCCGACGGCGACTATGTGTGGGTGGACGCCGATCCCCAGGACCGGCCGTTCGCGGGCTGGAAGGATCGGCCGGACGACTACGCCGTGGGACGCATGCTCATCCGCGCCCGGGCGTCGAACAATACGCCTCCGGGGGTGGCCAAGATCTGGTTCAACATGTACGGCTCATCCCACGGCACCGTGCGCGGCACGCGCGAGCTGCCCACGGGCATGGCCCGCAACCCGAAGACCGGATACCAGTCCCTCTACCGCTCCGGCAGCCACCAGAGCGTTACCCGGAGCTGGCTCAAGCCGACCTATCTCACCGACACCCTCGTCCGCAAGAATCTCATGGGCCAGGCCCTGGGCAAGGGATTCGCCGTCGACGTGCACGGCGCCATCGGCGCACCGCGCGAAGCCATGGGAAGGATCACCAAGGCGGAGGACGGCGGGCTCGGCGGTCGCGGTCTGTGGCGTCCGCTGGCGGTAGGGCTGCGGCCGATGAAGCCCGGCGCCAGCCTGAAGAAGTTCCTCGCCGCCGGCTATGTCAAGCTGAGCTGAGGGAGGTCGCGCGATGGCATACAACTGGCAGATCGGCCGCGAGATCGACTATCCGTTCGAACACGAGCGGCCGCAGAAACAGTTCGCGATGGTGATGGACCTCAACAAATGCATCGCCTGTCAGACCTGCACCATCGCCTGCAAGACGACCTGGACGCCAGGCCGCGGCCAGGAATACATGCTGTGGAACAACGTCGAGACGAAGCCCTTCGGCTTCTATCCACTCGGCTGGGACGTGAAGCTCCTCGAGCTTCTCGGCGATTCCCAGAAATGGGTCGACATGTCCTATCAGGGGCCGACGCTGTGGGACGCCGCACCGGAAGGTGAGCCGCTCGCCAAGTGGCTGCCGGAAGAATACGACTGGGCCTTTCCCAACATCGGCGAAGACGAGATCAGCGAGCCCGTCGATGTGGGGACGGTCATCGACCGGTTGCCGCACATGGCGTGGATGTTCTACCTGCCGCGCATCTGCAATCACTGCACCTATCCGGCCTGCGTCGCCGCCTGTCCGCGGCAGGCGATCTACAAGCGGCCCGAGG
>JALSRW010000044.1 GCA_026984595.1 Alphaproteobacteria bacterium | reverse complement strand
CTCGAATCCCGTGAGGACCGTACCCATCCCCGCGCCGATTGGTACGTCTGGGCCGATCCCCGGCCCGACGGCACCCCGCCCAACAACTGGCTGTCCGTGTTCGGTGGCCCCGCCTGGCAGTGGGAACCCCGCCGCGGCCAGTACTATCTGCACAACTTCCTGAAGGAACAGCCCGACCTGAATCTGCACCGGCCGGAAGTACGCGAGGCGTTGCTGGATATCGCCCGTTTCTGGCTGGAGCGCGGGGTCGACGGCTTCCGCCTGGATGCCATCGAATTCGCCTTCCACGATCCGCGGCTGCGCAACAATCCACCCCGCCGTGCGCCGCCGGTCCCGGGCGGAGCCGCACCGGGCTCGCCCTGGGCCATGCAGGAACACCGCTTCGACAAGGGCCGGCCCGAGCTCAATGCCCTTTTCCTGCAACCCCTCTGGCGTCTGACCGAGGAATACGGTGGCCGGGTGCTGCTGGGGGAGGTCACCGGCGATCGGGCCCGCGCCCGCATCGCCCGCCACACCAACGGCGGCGGTCTGGACATGGCCTACGGCTTCGATCTCCTGAGCGGCGACATCACCGCGGGCCGGGTTCGCGAAGCCGTCGAAGCCATGCAGCGGCGGATCGGCCGGGGCTGGATGTGCTGGGCCTTCTCCAACCATGACGTGCGGCGGGCGCCGAGCCGTCTCGGCCATCCCGACCCGCCGGAGGCGGCCCGTCTGCTGCTGCCGGTGCTGCTCTGCTGTCTGCCGGGCTCACCCTGCCTCTATCAGGGGGACGAGCTCGGTCTGGAGGAGGCCGAACTCTCCTTCGAGGATCTCCGGGATCCCTTCGGCATCGCCTTCTGGCCGCGCTTTGCCGGACGCGACGGCTGTCGCACGCCGATACCGTGGAAGGCGGATGCGGCGCACGGCGGGTTTTCGACGGCCCGGCCCTGGATCCCGTTCCACGAGCCGCATCGCCGCCGGGCCGTCGATCGCCAGTACGAGGATCCTGCTTCGGTCTACGAGCGGCTGCGCGCCTTTCTGGCGTTTCGCCGCGGCGAGCCGGCTCTGCGCCTGGGCGACATCCGCTTCCTGGACGTCCCGGAGCCGCTCCTCGCCTTCGAGCGAAGCCGGCGGGGCCGGCGGCTCCTCTGCGTCTTCGATCTCGGCGGCGCGGGAGGCGGCATCCGACTCGGCGGGGATCCACGACTGCTGTTTTCGAACGCGGCGGCCACCGGCGGTAACGGCATCGAACTCGGCCCCTGGGGCCTGGCGGTCGCTCTGCTCGAGGGGGAGGGGTGAGCGGTGGCGGAAGTCCGGCTCGATCGGGTCTGGAAGGCGTTCGGCGGCAACATGGTGATCCGGGGCGTCGATCTCACCGTCGATCCCGGCGCGTTCGTGGTCTTCGTCGGCCCTTCGGGATGCGGCAAGTCGACCCTGCTGCGGCTGATCGCCGGGCTCGAGGAAGTGACCCGCGGCAACGTCCTGATCGGCGGTCGCGAGGTCACCGAGCTGCCCCCCTACGAGCGCGGCATCGCCATGGTCTTCCAGTCCTATGCGCTCTATCCGCACATGACGGTCTACGACAACATGGCCTTCGGCCTGCGTCTGGCCAGGGAAGGCCGCGCCGCGGTCGATGCCCGGGTCCGCGAGGCCGCCCGCATCCTGCAGATCGAACCGTTGCTCGAGCGCAAGCCGCGACAGCTTTCCGGCGGGCAGCGCCAGCGGGTGGCGATCGGGCGGGCCATCACCCGCAACCCCGAGGTGTTCCTGTTCGACGAGCCGCTCTCCAATCTCGATGCCGCGCTCCGGGTGCAGATGCGGATCGAGATCGCCCGGCTGCATCGCCAGCTCGGCGCCACCATGGTCTATGTCACCCATGACCAGGTGGAGGCGATGACGCTGGCCGACCGCATCGCCGTGCTCGATGCCGGCATCGTCCGCCAGTTCGCGGCGCCGCTCGAACTCTACCATCATCCGGCCGACCGCTTCGTCGCCACCTTCATCGGCTCGCCGCGGATGAACCTTCTGCCCTGTCGGGCGGTGGGGGAGGCGGAGGGCAGGGTGATGGTGGAGATCGCGGAGGGCACGGTTCTGGCCACCACCACCCGCGCCGATGCGGGCGCGGAGATCGTCGAGATCGGCCTGCGTCCCGAGCATCTTCTCTGCGGCGGTGGAGGCGATGCCGAGATCGCGGGCCGGGTGCTCGCCGTCGAACGGCTGGGCGGCGAGAGCTTCGTCCATCTCTCCCTGCCCGGTGACCGCACGCTCGTCGCCAAGGCACCCGGCGGCATCGAGGCCCGGCCGGGCATCGAGATGCGCATCGGCATTCCCGCCGGCGCCGCCTATCTGTTCGACGCCGAAGGGCGCTGTCTGCCGCGGCCCGCATTCGAGTGAGGGGTGCGCACCGCCCCCTGCCGTCGGCGGGGCGGGCGTGCTAGAAGCGGCCGCAGACGAGGGGAGATGAGCGATGGCGGCGGATACGGGGCCGGTGCTGCAGTGGATCGAGGCGCATTTCGACGACAGCGTGAAACGTCTCGAAGAGTTCCTGCGCATCCCCAGCGTCGGTGCCGATCCCGCCCATGACGCCGATACCCGGCGCGCCGCCGAATGGCTGCAAGGCGAGCTCCGCGGGATCGGCATCGAGACCGCGCTCCACGATACGCCGGGCCATCCCATGGTAGTCGGGCGCTCGGAGGAAGGGCAGGGGCCGCGCATTCTCTATTACGGCCATTACGACGTGCAGCCGCCCGACCCCCTGGAGCTCTGGGAATCGCCGCCCTTCGAGCCGGTGGTGGTGGAAGGCCCCCATGGTCCGCGCATCATCGCCCGTGGGGCGGTGGACGACAAGGGCCAGCTCCTCACCATCCTCGAGGCGCTGCGGGCCTGGAAGGCGGTCCACGGAGCCCTGCCGGTTCCGGTCACGCTGCTGGTCGAGGGCGAAGAAGAGAGCTCCAGCCCCAACCTCGATCCGTTCCTGGAACGCTATCGGCAGGCGCTCGCCGCCGATATGGTGGTGGTCTCCGACACGCTCATGCCGGCCATCGACCAGCCGGCCATCACCACCCAGCTCCGTGGCCTGCTCTACACCGAGATCACCGTGGGCGGGCCGGGACAGGACCTGCATTCGGGCATGTTCGGCGGGGCGGTGGTCAACCCCGTCCATGTGCTCGCACGGCTGATCGCCGGGCTGCACGATGCTCGTGGCCGGGTGACGGTGGAGGGTTTCTACGACCGCGTGCTGCCGCTTTCGCCCGAACAGCGCCGTTCCTGGCAGGAGCTCGGGATCGACGAGCGGGCGCTGCTCGCCGCCGCGGGCTTCGACCGTTCGGTGGGCGAGGAAGGCTATTCGGTGATCGAACGGATCTGGGCCCGGCCCTGTCTCGATGTCAACGGCGTTTGGGGAGGCTACACCGGCGAGGGGTCGAAGACGGTGATCCCCGCCGAGGCCCATGCCAAGCTGAGCTGCCGGCTGGTTCCGGAGCAGCGCCCCGACGAGATCTTCGCCGCCCTGCAACGCTACTTCGAGAGGCGTCTGCCCGAGGGCTGCCGGCTCGAGATCCGCAGGTTCGGCAGCGGTGATCCCGTTCGGGTGCCGACCGACTCGCCCCATCTCGCCGCCGCCCGCCGGGCACTGCGCGAGGTGTTCGACCGCGAGCCGGCGCTCATCGGCTGCGGTGGTTCGATTCCGGTGGTGGCATCCTTCAAGCGGATTCTCGGCCTCGACACGATCCTCATGGGCTTCGGCCTCGATGACGATCGTATGCACAGCCCCAACGAGAAGTTCGAGCTCGCCTGTCTTCGCAACGGCATCAGAGCGCACGCCGTGCTTCTGGCGCGCATGGCGGAACGGGCCGCCGGCTGATGGTGGGTTCGGTCAGACGTTGAAGCGGAACAGGCAGACATCGCCGTCGCGGACCACATAGTCGCGCCCTTCGAGGCGCATGCGGCCGCGCTCCTTGGCCCCCTGTTCGCCGCCGCAGGCGACATATTCGTCGAAAGGGATCACCTCGACGCAGATGAAGCCGCGCTGGAAATCGGTGTGGATGACACCCGCGGCCTGCGGTGCGGTGGCCCCCTTCGGTACCGTCCAGGCCCGGCTTTCCTTGGGGCCGGCGGTGAAGAAGGTGATGAGATCCAGGAGCGCGTAGCCCTCGCGGATGAGACGGTGGAGCCCCGGCTCCTCGAGGCCGAGTTCACGCAAGTATTCGGCCCGCTCCTCGGCACCCAGCTCGGCCAGCTCGGCCTCGATGCCGGCGGCCAGCACCACGCAGCCCGCTCCCTCCCGCGCGGCCATCTCCGCCACCTCGCGGCTCAGGGCGTTGCCGCCGGCCGCCGAATCCTCGTCGACATTGCACACATAGAGCACCGGTTTGGCGGTCAGCAGATGAAAGCCGCCCAGAAGCTCGCGTTCCTCGGCCGCCAGATCGAGCCTGCGGGCAGGCCTTCCCTCGGCCATCGCCGGCAGCACCTTCTCCAGAAGGGCGAGCCGGATCCCGGCCTCCTTGTCCCGACCCCGCGCCCGTTTGACCAGGCCTTCCTTCTGCCGTTCCAGGCTCTCGATATCGGCCAGCAGCAGCTCGGTTTCGATGAGCTCGGCATCGCGTACCGGATCGACCGCTCCCTCGACATGGGCGATGTCGTCATCCTCGAAGCAGCGCAGCAGATGGAGGATGGCATCCACCTCGCGGATGGCTCCGAGAAAGCGGTTGCCGAGACCCTCGCCCTTGGAAGCCCCCTTCACCAGACCGGCGATGTCGCGGATCTCGATCTGGGTCGGGATGATGCGCGCCGAACCGGCCAGCTCCGCCAGCTTTTCCAGACGCGGATCGGGCACCGGCGCGCGCCCGACATTGGGCTCGATGGTGCAGAACGGATAGTTGGCCGCTGCCGCTGCCGCGGAGCTGGTGAGCGCATTGAAGAGCGTGGACTTGCCGACGTTCGGCAGTCCGACGATACCGCAACTGAAACCCATGAACCCGCCTTTGGTCGGAAAATTGTCGCATCGGGCGGCGGTCTTCTGGCCAAACACGCAGAACTTGGCAAGATGCCGCGACACGCGGCCACAGCCCGATTGGATCCTCCATGAATATAGGTGAGATGACGCGGCCTTTCAGGGTCTCCGAGGGGCGCAAGTTCCGTCTCGGAGACTATCGGCCGGATGCCAAGGCCGGTATCGACATCGGCAAGGCCGAGGCCAAGGCCCTGATCCGGACCGAGACCGACCGTCTGGCGGCCCTCCAGAACCTGCTTTTCGCCGACGGGCGCTGGGCTCTGCTGCTGATCTTCCAAGGCATGGACG
>JALSRW010000043.1 GCA_026984595.1 Alphaproteobacteria bacterium | reverse complement strand
CCGAATCCGGCTGGACGCCGGCCGGCGATGCCGGCACATTCGATCCGTTGTCTGCAATTGCGGCCCTGAAAGGAACATGCCGATGCGTTTCGTGATCACGCGCCTCTTCGCGTTCGTCTTCTTCCTGCTGGTCACCGGGCCGGCGGTTGCCCAGAGCCTGGTCGGCACCTGGGTGATCGACAAGGAAGCCATGCGGGGAGAGCTGCGCCAGGCGATCGAGGCGGAGATGCGCAACCTCACCCCGGAGATGCGGGCCCAGGTAGCGCCGATGATCGACCAGCAGGTCGAGGGCATCATCGCCCAGCTAGAGGGCTCGGCCGAGTTCCGCGAGGACGGATCGGTGGTGTTCCGCGACGAAAAGGGTAAGCAGGATCCCGGGCGATGGGAAATGGTCGATGGCCGGATCCGTCTCACTGCCGCCGATGGTTCGGGCGGTGCGATGGTCGGCGAACTGGTCGACGGGCGCATGGTGATGCGCCCCGAAGGCGAAAAGGATGTCCCCTTCTCCTTCGTGTTCATGCGGCAGTAACCTGCCGGCAGGACAACATCCTCTGCTACGGCCCGGCCTTTGCCGGGCCGTTCGTTTACGGTCTGTTGAGAAGCGGGTGCTAGGGTTCCTCGTGGCGACCGGAAATCGACCCCGCGTTCGCCCCGCATGTCCAGGGAGACCGTCGGCAGATGGGTTCCAGCAGCGCCACGAGACGCGGCGACACCGTCGCCGCCGGCACCGACGCACGGGCCGACGCGCCGCCTCCGGGCGCGCGTTCTCCCGAAGCGGCGACCTCGCCGCCCGCGCGCAGCAGCGGGTCGTCCTCCGCCACCGACCCTGCCGCCTGCCCGGAACGGCTGCGGCGGGCGGCCGAAACCGGGGACGCCGAGGCCATGTATCTTCTGGGCGTTGCTCATGCCCAGGGCAGGCTGGTGGGGCGGGACGAGGCGCAGGCGGCGCGCTGGTTCGCGAGAGCGGCGCAGCGCCACCATCTGCGGGCCAAGGTCAGCCTCGGTTACTGCTGTGCCGCCGGCCGCGGTGTGCCGCGTGATCTGGCAAAGGCGTACATCCTGCTGCGCGAGGCCGCGGATGCCGGCGATCCGCAGGGGTTCCGGCTGGCCGAGAAGGTGGCGCAGCGGCTGCATGGCGAGGTGCTGCGACGTTGCGAACGGGAGATCCGGCGTCGGCGGATCCTGCGCGCGGCCGCGCGCGACGCGGCCTCGCCCGCGGAAGCGGCGCGGGCGACGGAGCGGGGCGGGCCGCCGGACCCGGATGGCGAGGACTTCGAGATCATCGAGATCGAGGTGCCGGAGATGGGCGACTGACGGCGGGAAGCGCCCGCCGGTCGCGTCCCGCAGGTTCCGGCCGGCGGTTGCCGCGTGGGGTCGCCTGCGCGATTCCGAGCCCGAGGATCGCCGCATAGGTGACGGCGACGGCGGGAATCTGGATCGAGAAATCGACCAGTGCATGGAGGCCGACCAGCACTGTCGCCGATGCCGCAAGCAGGGGAAAGACGCGGTTGCGCCGGCGGCGGAAGATTCCGGTCAGGCTGTAGGCGAACAGGCCGGCCATGCCGGCAGAGAGAACCACGGTCGCCGGCAGGCCGAGCTCCACCGCATGCTCCAGATAGGTGTCGTGGGCGCGGTCGAAGACGAGATCGAAGCGGGCATCGCGATGGAGCATGAAGACCTGCTCGAAGCCGCCATAGCCGTGGCCGAGCCAGGGGCGCTCGCGCACCATCTCGAGGGTCAGCCCGTAGATCTGCAGGCGGCCGGCATCCAGCTCCTCGGTGGCCAGCAGGCGCTGCAGCACCGGCTCGCCGCCGAGGTTCATCAACAGCCAGCCGGTGGCGACCAGCTGGGCGCCGGCGGTCAGCGCCGGCAGCGGCTTCGGCCGGGTCGCCAGATAGGTGGTGAACAGCAGGAAGACGGTGGCCACCAGCAGGCTGGCGAAGCCGCCGCGCGAGCCGGTCAGCAGGACCGCGGTACCGAGCAGGACGAGCAGTACCGGCAGGTACCAGTGGCGACCGAAGAGACCGTCGAGGAGCACTCGCAGCATGCCACGCTGGCGGCTTTCGCGCAGGCCCGGCGCGAGCCGTTCCACCAGCAGCGCCAGCACCGCGAGAAAGCCGAGCCCGAGATAGGTGGCGGCATGGTTGCGGTTGACGAAGCTGCCGCTGAGCGCGCCGCTGGGCCCCGGCCCGTCCGCCACCCAAGGAAGCACATCGAGGCCGGCGAACAGGCGCAGCAGACCGTAGAGAGCCTGCGCGGTGACGATCGCCAGCAGGGCGTGCAGCAGGCTGCGTGCCCGGCGGGAATCGCGGGCGAACAGGAAGGAGAGTACGCCGGCCGCGACATAGGCCAGCAGGCGCATCAGATTGTCGAAGGTGCGCTCCGGGCTCAGGGAGACGGCCGACAGGGCGGGCAGGCCGGTATCCCGCACCTCCCGCCAGAGCGGATGCTCCCAGCTCGCCGGCAGCAGTCCCGATGCTCCCTGCAGCGCCGCCCATCCCGCAACAAGGATCAGCATCGTGACGGCGATGCATGCGATCGACGGTGCCCGGCCCTCCGGCGCCCTCCGCTGCAGGCCGCCGATTCCCGCGAGCAATGCCGTGAGGCCGATGGCCAGGGCCAGCAGCGACCAGGCCAGCGGCCGGTTGGCACCGTAGGGCAGCGGCGCCAGGGCCAGCAGCAGCACGAACAGCGGCCAGGCCGTACTCGCGCAGATGCCGGCGATGCGCGGGGGCAGCGATGCCTCTGCCATCTCGCCTGCGGTCCCTCGCGTCCGGAGCGGGCTTCGCTCAGTCGACGTAGTAGCGCTGGTACTTGTTGTAGTAGCTGTCACGCCCGCCATAGCCGTAGCGGGCGAGCTTGACGAGGTCGACCATGGTCAGCGCAGCTCCGGTCACCTTGCCGCCGCCCTTGGCCATCTCCTCGAGGGCACCCTCCACGACATCGGCATCGGTCTCCTCCCAGCGGATCAGGAACAGCACGGCATCGGCCAGCTCGCCCAGGCGCCGGGCGTCGGTCACTCCGAGGGTGGGGGTGCTGTCGAGGATCACGAAGTCGTAGATCCGGGCGAGCTCTTCCAGCATGTCGCGCAGCCGCCGCGAGGCGATCACCGCCCCCGGATTGGTCAGCGATTTCTGGGTCGGCAGGAGGTCGATCTTGAGCAGCGGGTCATGGGTGATCGCCTCTTCGAGGGGCAGGCTGCCCATCAGATGCTCGACGAGCCGCGGCGGCTTCGCCCCCGGCTGCGGGCGGAGCTGGCGCACCAGCGAGGGATGGCGCAGATCGAGATCCACCGCGATCACATTGTGCCCCTCGCTGGCGAGCAGGGTGGCGAGGCTGAGGACGGTGGTGGTCTTGCCCTCCGAGGGGAGCGAGGAGGTGACCTGGATGATCCGCGGCGGATGGTCGATGTCCGAGGCGCGGAGGGAGGTGGCGAGGGCCCGCATGGCCTCGGCATAGACGGACAGCGGCTTGGCCGCCAGATAGTAGGCGGGCGAGGGGAACCGTCGCACCATCTTGGCCGGCAGTTCGGGCACCAGGGCGAAGCAGGGCAGGCCGAACAGGGCCTCGATCTCGCGGGCGGTGCGCAGCCCCGAATCGAGCCGCTCGCGCAAAAGGGCCAGACCGAGGCCGAACGAGCCGGCGCCGAGGAAGCCCAGCAGCGCGAACAGCGGCGGCGGTAACGTGCTCGGCCTGGCCGGGGGCTCGGCGCGGGCGACGATGCGGGCATTGGGCTTGGTCAGTTTGACCTGTGCCTCGATTTCCTTCTGCTTCTGGGCGAACTGGTCGTGGAGCTTGCGGTTGGCCTCCAGCTCGCGTTCCAGCTCGCGGAGCTTGATGGCCGCCCGTGCCGCCTCGTTGTTCTTGCTCATGAGTTCGGCGATATCGGCTTCGATGGAGCGCTCGCGCTCGCGCAGCACCGCCACCTCGTTGCCCAGATTCTCGATGATGCGCCGGATCTCGCGCTGCTGCTGCTCCCTGAGCTTGCGCTGTTCCTCGCGCAGCCGCATGATGGTGGGATGCTTGGGGCCGTAGGTGCTGAGCAGCTCGGCCTCCTGCATGGCGAGCCCCCGTTCCTGCTCCCAGAGGCTCTGCATGTAGGGGCTCTCCAGTACCTCCGACAGCGCATTCAGGCTCTCGCCGCGGCGCACCAGGCTCTGCACGTAGCGGATCCGGGATTCCTTCTCCCGTCGCTCGGCCCGGGCGGCGACCAGCATCCGGGTCAGCGTCTGGGCCTGTTCGGTCTCGGGAGCGATCGACTGGCTCTGCAGCAGATCGTGGCGGGCGCGATATTCCTCGATGGCGTTTTCGGTGCTGCGGATGGTGTCGCGGAGCTCGGAGAGGCGCTGCTTGAGCCACTCGTTGCTGGCCTGCAGCGAGGCGATGCGATCGCCGCTCTGCTGTTCGAGGAAAAGCTCGGCGACGGCGTTGGCGGCGCGGGCGGCCTCGTCCGGATCCTCGGCGGAATAGGACACCGAAAGGATCAACGAACGCCCTTCCTGGCGCACGCGCAGGGCCTTCGAGAACTCCTCGAGTCGCGCCCGCATCAGCTCCTGACGCAGTTCGTCGAGGGGCGGCAGCGGCTTGTCGCGGGCGAGACCGGTGGCCAACAGCCAATCCGAGGGCAGGAAGCGGGCGATCCAGCCCGAGCGGGCCCGGGCCGCGGCCGCCTCGGCCTCGGCCATCCGGCGCAGCTCCTCGGGATCCTCGGGAACCAGCTTGAGCCGGTCGACCACCCTCTCCAGAAAGCTCGGCGATTTGGCGAGGCGGAGCTGGGTCTCGACATAGCTGGCATTGGGCGCGGCGCCGGAGGCCAGCGCCTCGAGATCGGTCAGAGGATTGCTTTGCGGCTCGAGGAGAAGCAGTGCCGTGGCCGAATAGGTCGGCTCGCGTGTGTAGCCGTAGAGGCCGCCGATGACCGTCCCGAGTATCGCACAGCCGAGGATCAGTCGTGCACGGCGCCGAAGGAACGTAAGGATGCCACGAAAATCCGTGCCGCTCCCGGCTTCCAGCGGTTCGACATCATAGTACTTGGATACGGCCGCCCTGTCTTCTTCACGTCGCATGGAATCCGTCATGCAAAGCTATTTCCGCGTTTCCTCAATGGAACAATCTATGTCGCAGACAGTCTACGGGCTTTCCACCCGCACTCTCCCGGATATCCCGCAATGGCCGGGTGCGTCAAGCCGGCTCGGCGCATCGGCCCGCCAACCGGCATCGCGAATTCCCCGGCGGTGACCGCGAGCGGGAGCAGGGCGCCGGAGTCAATCTGTTGACATA
>JALSRW010000042.1 GCA_026984595.1 Alphaproteobacteria bacterium | reverse complement strand
TCCTACGGATTCATCGTCGGCGTCCTGCTGATCGTCGGTTACAGCCAGATCCTGCAGACCGGCGAGGCGCTGGCCGATGACGGGCTGTTTTCGACCTTCACCACACTTTGGCTGCCGTTCGCCGCGTTCGTGCTCCTGAGCGTGGTATTGTTCGTGCGGCGCGCCACCCATGTGCCCGACCCGGCCCGTGGTGCGATCCTCGATCGCGGCTTCGAGAACCTCGCCTCCTGGCTGCGCCGGCGCTACGAGGGGCGGACCGCATGAGTGCCGTGGTCAACCGCTATCTGATGCGGCACTTCGCGCTGCGCCTGGCGGTGGTGGTCTTCGCCGTGGCCGCCTTCGGGCTGCTCTTCGATCTGATCGACGCCAGCGACGATCTCCTGAAACGCGACACCAACGCGGCGCTGGCGATGTTCGCCTATGCCGGCCTGCGGTTGCCCTCGCTGATACGCGAGATGCTGCCGCTGACCGCCCTTCTGGCCGGACTGTTCGCGGTCGCCGATCTGGTCCGTCACCGCGAGATCGTGGTGCTGTGGGGCAGCGGCCTGTCCTCGGCCGCGCTGGCGCTGCGCATGCTGCCTCTGGCTCTGCTCCTGATCGGCCTCGAACTGGCCAATGACGAGCTGCTGGTACCGCCCACCACCGAGATGTTGCGCGACTGGGAGGTGGGCGATTTCAAGCAGGCCCGGTTCGGTGCCGATCGCAACTATGTCTGGATCCAGAGCGGCGACGATGTGATCCGGCTGGATGCCGAACCCGCGCAGCGCCGCGAGCTGGAGAATGTGGTGGTCTTCCGTCGCGCCGCCGACGGCACCCTGATCGAACGCATCGATGCGGCGCGGGGGCGCCTGGTGGACGCCGGCATCGAGCTGGAGGCGGTGGTTCGCCGACCGGTGGGCGGCAGGAAGGCGCTGCGCCTCGAGCGCCTGTTCTGGCCGGCCGAGGTCGATCTCGACGCGGTGGCGCTGATGGCCCGTCCGGCGGCGGAACTGCGCTACGCCGATCTTCTGCGGGTGGTGGCCGCCGCGGGCTACGGCATGCGCGCCGTCCATGCCCATCGCACCTGGCTGCACTACCGCCTGACCGGCAGTCTGGTGCCGGCTCTGATGCTGATCCTGCCCTTCGGCTTTCTGCGCAGTTTCCGCCGGGTCGGCGGCATCACCCCCCTGTTCGTCAAGGGGCTGGCGACCGGCTTCGCCTTCCAGATCTTCGGCGGCTTCACGCTGGCTCTGGGGGAGGGCGGCTTTCTCGCTCCACCGCTGGCCGCCTGGCTGTCCCCCCTGCTGCTGCTCGTCGTCGTCACCGGCATGCTGGTCAGCGCCGAGATGCCCCGGCGTCGCCCGCAATCCGCGGAGGTCGCATAGGCCCCATGCGCATCGGCATTCTCAGCAACGCGCGAAGCGGGCGCAACCGCCGCCGCGCCCGGGAGCTCGACCGGATACTGGACGGCCGTGCGGATGTTCTCCATCTGCGCATCGACAACGGCACCGACTCGGCGGAGCTGCTGCGGGAGATGGCGGCACGCGAGATCGGGCTTCTGGTGATCAGCGGCGGCGACGGTACCGTCAGCCGGGCGCTCACCGGCCTGTTCGCCCATCGCATCTGGCGGTCGCCGCCGCCGGTGGCGATCCTGCCCCGGGGCACCGCCAACATGACGGCGGCGGATGTGGGGCTGCGCGATGCCGGCCCGCGCGGGTTGCGCCGCCTCCTGGAAGCGGTCGATGCCGGTACGCTCGAACGCCATCTGGTGCCCCGCCCGGTGCTGAAGGTGGACTGGGCCTCCGACCGACCGGCCATCCGCGGCATGTTCTTCGGTGCCGCCGGCATCGTCGATGCCATCGGGCTCTGTACCGGCTCGCTGCACAGCCGCGGTCTCTACGGGGAGATTTCCCACGTTCTCACGCTGCTGTGGATGCTCGCAACCATCTCCTTCCGCGGGCTGGAGGCGGCCGGGATCTCCTGCGAGGAGATGCGGGTGGTGCGCGACGGAGAGGAGGCGCGGAACGGGGCGCGGCTGCTGCTCTTGGCCACCACCCTCGAGCGTCTGGTGCTGCGCTCCCGCCCGTTCTGGAACGTCGACGGCAAGCCCATCCGCTTCACCAGCCTCGCCTGTCCGCCGCCGCGTCTCCTGCGCCACGCGCCGCGCGTTCTCTATGGCGGCGACAAGCGTGCGCTGCCGGTGGAATACGAAAGTCGCGGTGCGTCTCGGCTCGACATCACGCCGGTCTCGCGCTTTACCGTGGATGGCGAGATCTACACACCCGAGACCGGCTTTCCGGTGACGGTCACCGCCGAGGAGCAGTTGCGCTTTGTCCGGCTGTGAGCCACGGGCCGCCATCGAGGGGATGGTGGCGGAGGAGCTGGCGGCAGCGGTGCCGCCGCCGGTGGAGGCGGTGGCGGCCGCCGCTCGCGAGCGTCACGGCCCGGGCATCCTTGCCGTGCTGTTCTACGGAAGCTGCTATCGCGACGGCCGCGACGAAGGCGGTCTCGTGGACCTCTATCTGCTCGCCGAGAGCTACCGGGCGGTGCATCGTCACCCCTCGGCGCGGCTCGCGAACGCCCTGCTGCCGCCCAATGTCTATTATGTCGACGCTCCCTTCGAAGGCCGGCGGGTGCGTGCCAAATACGCGCTGGTCAGCCTGCCGCAGTTCCTGCGGCTGACCGGCGAGCGCACCTTCAACCCCTATTTCTGGGCCCGCTTCGCCCAACCGACCGGGCTGGTCTGGGTACACGACCCGGATGTGCGGGCGCAGATCCGCCGCGCACTGGTGCAGGCGATCGTCACCACCTACCGGGCGGCCCGGCCGCTGGTCGGCGACCGGCCCGATCCCCTGGCGGTGTGGCAGCGGGCCTTTTTGGAGAGCTACCGGACCGAGCTGCGCGTCGAGAAACCGGAGCGGGCACGGCAGATCGTCGAGCATTTCCGGGAACGCTATCTCCGCCTGAGCGGCATCCTCGGGCGGCTTCCGGCGGTTTCCGTCGGTCCTGCCGCCTGCCGGCGGCGCTGGCGGCTGCGGCGGGTGCAGGGCAAGCTCCTCTCGGTGCTGCGGCTGCTCAAGGCCGCCTTCACCTTCCGCGGCGGCGCCGAATATCTGGCCTGGAAGATCGAACGCCATTCCGGCGTTCCCCTGGAGCTCACCCCCTGGCAGAAGCGCCACCCCATTCTCGCCGCCGCCACCCTCGGCTGGCGGTTGCATCGCCGGCGGGTGATCCGCTGAAGGGCGGTTCTAGGCGGTGGCGTGGAGATCGAGCTCCTCGGCGACCCGGGCGAAGCGGGCGCAGGCCTCGTCGATCTGGGCGGGAGTGTGGGCGGCCGAGACGCTGCAGCGCAACAGGCAGAGCCCACCCGGGGTGCCCGGGGGCAGTGCCAGATTGACATAGATGCCGCTTTCCAGAAGCCGGTTCCAGGCGGCCACCGCGCTGCCCTCGTCGGCGAGACGCACCGCCACCACCGGGCTCGCCGGCGCACAGAGCGACAGGCCGATCGCCGACAACCCCCGATGGAGGCGGTGAGCGTTGTCCCAGAGACGCCTTCGCAGCTCGGCGTCGCTGGCGATCCGCTCCAGCGCCACCCGCGTCGAGGCCATCGTCGAGGGGCTCGGCGAGGCGGTGAACATGTAGGGGCGCGAGCAGAAGCGCAACCTGTCGAAACCGGGATGATCGGAAGCCCCGAAGCCGCCCACCGCACCGAGGCTCTTGCTGAAGGTGCCGGCCACGAAATCGACTTCCCGGTCGACCCCCTGGGCCTCGGCCACGCCGCGGCCATGTTCGCCGAAGACCCCGAAGGAATGGGCCTCGTCGACGAACAGCCAGGCGCCGTGACGTTTCTTGACCTCGACGAACTCGCGGATCGGCGCCACATCGCCGAGCATGCTGTAGAGGCCCTCGACGACGATCAGCTTGCATTCGCCCTTGCCCTCGAGGCGGGCGAGACGGCGGTCGAGATCTTCGGGATCGTTGTGGCGGAATCGCACCACCGTGGCGCCGGAAAGCCGGCAGCCATCGTAGATCGAGGCGTGGGAATCGGAATCCAGGAGGATCACGTCGCGCGGTCCGGCGAGGCCCACCAGCATTCCCAGATTGGCCTGATACCCGGTGGTGAAGACGATGCAGGAGCGGCGGTCGAGAAACCGGGCGAAAGCCTCCTCGAGCTCGCGATGGAGGGCGTAGGTGCCGTTGGCGATGCGCGAGCCGGTGGTGCCGGTACCGTGGGTGCGGGCGGCTTCGGCGGCGGCGGCGACGCAGGCCGGATCGAAGGTCAGGCCGAGATAGTTGTTGGTCCCGAGCAGGATGGTCTCGCGTCCCCGGACCTCGGCCAGGGTGGGCGAGAGCACCTTGTCGAGACGCACGGCGAAGGGATCGACACCGAGCCGGAGCAGTTCCTCGTGGCGCACCGCCAGCGCCGCGTGCTTGTCGAGAATATCCATCAGTTGGAGCGATCCTCCAGTTGGTGGCGAACCAGTTCTACCAGATCTCCGACGGTGCGTAAGTCGGCCACGAGGTTGATGGGGACGTCGACGTCGAAATGGTCCTCGATCTCCATGATGAGGTCCATCGCCGCCACCGAATCGATGTTGAGATCGGCGCCGAGATCGGTCTCGGCGCGCAGTGGACGTCGTTCCGGATTGTACTTGTCGAGCAGGCGGCAAACCTGCTCGAAGACATGATCTCCTGTCGTCATGTCCGAACTCCTGCATGCGGTCCTGCCACCGCTTTCTCGTCGGGACGCCGCCGCTACAGCCAGCCCGCCGCCCGGTACCAGGCGAGGGTCCTGCCGAGCCCTTCGGCGAATGTCACCCGCGGCCGCCAGCCGGCGACCTGTTCCAGACCCTCGGGCCGACAGAGCCAGTCGCTGTGATAGAATTCGCCGAGCTTGTCGGCGGGCAGCAATGGCGCCTTGCCCGTGATACGAGCGAACAGCTCCGAAGTCGAGGCCACGAGCCGACCTGCGGCAGGTGGCAGCAGCAGGAGACGCACCGGCCGTCCGCTGGCGGCGGCCGCCCGGTCCGCCAGGTCCCGCCAGCGATAGCCGCCGGGATGGCCGTCGTCGGGTTCGAGGGTGAGTCCGGGCGGCCAGGGCGCTTCGCAGAGATGGGCCAGGAGAGCCGCCAGATCCTCGACGAAGATCAGGGAAAACCGCCCCTCGCGGGCGGCCGGCACCACCAGCCGTCCGCGGGCCAGGCCACGGAAGATCTCGAGAGTCGCCCGATCTCCCGGGCCGTAGACCGCGGGCGGGCGGATGATGGCGATCTCCATGGCCCCGGCGAAGCGGCGCAGCTCCTCTTCCGCCCGCGCCTTG
>JALSRW010000041.1 GCA_026984595.1 Alphaproteobacteria bacterium | reverse complement strand
CGAGGAACACCTCGCGGCAGCGGCTGCCGGCGGCGCGCCAGACGGCGCGGATCGGCTCGGGAACTTCGAAGGGCGGCCAGGGCCATCCGAGATTCTCGCGGGCGGCCTTCACCTCCTCGGCGCCGAGCGGGGCGCCATGGGTGTTGGCGGTGCCCTGCTTGTGGGGTGCGCCATAGCCGATCACCGTACGACAGGCGATCAGCACCGGACGGTCGGAGCGCTCGGCATCGGCCAGCGCGCGGTCGATGGCCTGCGGGTCGTGGCCGTCGATGCGGCCGGTGTTCCAGCCATAGGCCTCGAAGCGCTTCAGCACGTCATCGGAGCAGGCCAGATCGAGGCTGCCGTCGATCGAGATCCGGTTGTCGTCGAACAGCACCACCAGGCGATCGAGCCGCAGATGGCCGGCCAGCGAGCAGGCCTCGTGGCTGATCCCCTCCATGAGATCGCCATCCGAGGCGATCACCCAGGTGCGGTGATCGACCAGATCGGCACCGAATTCGGCCCGCAGATGGGCCTCGGCCAGGGCCATGCCGACGGCATTGCCGAGCCCCTGACCGAGGGGGCCGGTGGTGGTCTCGATGCCCGCCGCATGTCCGTATTCGGGATGGCCGGCGGTGCGCGAGCCGAGCTGGCGGAAGCGCTCGATTTCCTCCAGGGGCATATCGGCGAAGCCGGTCAGATGCAGCAGCGCATAGAGCAGCATCGAGCCGTGGCCGGCCGACAGGACGAAGCGGTCGCGATCGGGCCATTCCGGTTCGGCGGCGAGGAACTTGAGGTGCCGGGTCCAGAGTACGGTGGCCACATCGGCCATGCCCATGGGCATTCCCGGATGGCCCGATCCGGCGGCCTCGACCGCGTCGATGGCGAGAAAGCGGACGGCATTGGCGAGATCGCGATGGGCCACCTCGCCGCCGACCTCCCCTGCAATGGCTGTCATGCCTGTCACTCCGAAGACGGTTCAGATCGCGTGTACGCCCTGCGCCGCCTTGATCATGTGGTAGGCGATCAGAAGCTGGGTGAGGGCGAGGGGATGGCTGATGTTGCGGCCACCGCCCTCGTAGGTGCCGACATTGCCGCGAAGGTAGCTGGCTTCGGGAATGAGCGACCACAGCAGATCCTCGACCCGGCGCGCGCGGGCCTCCGGAATGTCGCCCGAGATCTCCAGCACGTCCACCGGTTTGCCGTCGATGTCGCGGGCCAGCTCGAGATGGATGCCGCTCTTGGGATTGCCGTCGAGGATCGGCGACAGATCGGGATGCGGCAGGGTCGGCCGCAGCACATGGCGGACGTTGAGATGGGCGCCGGTTTCCTCGGGATCGTTCTCCGGCGGATAGAAGGAGATGACGATGTCGGCGAAGGTCCGCTGCGGGCGGATATAGGCCTCGACATCGGCCTCCCGGCCGCGGATCTGCTCCAGCACATGCTCCCGCGTGTAGCCGCGCTTGGTGGTGTCCCGCTGGATCTTCCAGCGTATGCGCAGCTCCTCCTCGGGCTCCAGATAGATCTTGACGTCGTAGCACTGGCGCATGGCCCGGCTGTGATAGCCGAGGAGACCCTCGACGATGATGTAGGGCCGCGGCTCGACATATTCGGGCCGTACCAGGGTTCCGGTCTCGTGGTCGTATACCGGCTTGAGGATCGGCTGGCCCTCGCGCAGCAGCCGCAGATGCTGCTCCATGATGTCGATGTAGTTGCACTCGGGATCGAGGGCGGTGATCTTGCGCAGCGCCCGCTCGCGGCGGTCGAAGCGGTGATAGTCGTCGGTGCAGATGGTCGCCACCCGGTGCCGGCCCAGGATCGAGGCGATACCCGAGGTCAGGGTCGTCTTGCCGGCGGCGGAATCGCCGACGATGCCGAGAATGATGGGATGGTCGACACGCCGTTCGGGCATCTGAGAGCTCCTCCCCGGGGTCAGTCGCTGACAGGCAGGTATGTGGTGAGCAACTGGCGTTCGCCGGTCACTCCCGAGATCATCAGGGTCTGGGTGCGGTACTGGCCATCCTGGAGGGTCACCCCCTCGAACAGCAGCCCGGTGGTGATGCCGGTGGCGCAGAACAGGGCGGCGTCGCTCGCCACCAGTTCCTCGATCCGGTACCATCTCCCGGTGTCCAGACCGGCTTCCTGCACCCGCCGCTTCTCGGTGGCGAGCTGGGGATCGAGCCGGCCCAGGAAGGTGCCGCCCAGGGCCCGCACGGCGCAGGCGGCGATGATCCCTTCGGGGGTGCCGCCGGTGCCCATCAGCGCATCGATTCCCGAGCCCGGCAGGGCGGCCATGATGGCGCCGGCCACATCGCCCGCCGGATAGAGGGCGACCCGCGCGCCGGCGTCGTGGATCTCGGCCACGAGGCGGTTGTGGCGCGGCTTCTCCAGCACATAGACGGTGAGATCCTGCACCCGCTTGCCGAGACATTCGGCGAGTCGCCGGAGCTTTTCGCCGGTGGGCCGGGTCGGATCGATCTCGCCGCGGGCGGCCGGCGACGCCACGAATTTTTCCATGTAGAAGCAGGGGCCGGGATCGAGCAGCGTGCCGCGCGGGGCGATGGCGATCACCGCCATGGCGTTGGTCACCCCCTTGGCCAGATATGTCGTGCCTTCCAGCGGATCGACGGCGATGTCGTAGCCGGGCGGGTCTTCGCCGGCGCCCAGCAGCTCGCCCTTGTGGAGCTCGGCCGATTCGTCCTTCTCGCCCTCGCCGATCACCACCAACCCGCGGAACGGCAGGGCGTTCAGCACCGCGCGCATGGCGGCCACCGCCGCCGCATCGCTCCTTTCCTTCTGGCCGCGACCGATCCAGTCGAACACCGCGCGTGCCGCGGCCTCGGTGACCAGCCGCAGGGCATAGGGAAAGAGCGGCATGGCAGGATCGACCCGATCCGAAAACAGGCGCCGCGCCGCCTCGACCATCGCCTCCTCCCCGCCGGTGGCTCGTTTCCAGCTTCCCCGAGGCTAGAGGCGGCGCCCTCCTGCGCGAACACCTGTCCGGGTGGGCGGGGAAGATCTTCGGGGTAGGGCGAACCCCACCCGAACGGGTGGGTCAGGCGCTGCGGCGGATATAGATCTCGACCGCCTGGGCACGATTGCGGGCGCCGAGCTTGTCGAACAGATTGCGCAGATGGAACTTGACGGTGTTGATCGACACCCCGAGCTGACGGGCCAGTTCGGCATTGGTCTTGCCGCTGCCCAGCGCCCGCAGCAGCTCCCGTTCGCGCGGGGTGAGGCTCGCCAGCGGATCGCGCATCATCTCCCGCACATCGAGCAGCGGAAACACCATGCGGCCCTCGGCGGCGGCCCGCACCGCCTCGATCAGCCGCGCCGGATCCTCGCTCTTGCCGACGAAGCCGACCGCTCCGAGGCGCATCGCTTCGGCCGGCGCCGCCGCATCGCGGGTGCCGCTGTAGACCACGATGCGAGGCGATCCCTCCCGCCCGGCCAGTGCTTCCAGCACTTCGCGACCGCCGGCGAAGGGCATCTCCCAGCCGATCACCCCGACCTCGAAGGGAAAGCGGGTCACCGCGTCGAGGAAGCGCTCGCCGTCGCTGGCGGCGACCAGCACATGGAAGCCCGGTTCGGTGGCGAACAGGGTCCGCAGGCCGGAGAGGACCAGCGGGCTCTTGTCGGCGATGCCGATATCGATGACCTTGCTGGCGGACACCCGTTTCGCCTCGAGTACGTGCAAGAGCATGGCTGCAAGCCTGTTATAGGGCGAGAGCCGTCAGCCCGAAACCGCCGGCTCGGGGGGCGGGGCGGGTTCGGGCAGGCGAGGTTCCGCCGGATCGGCGCCGATGGCGGCGGGCGGCGGTCCCCCGGTCGCCCAGTCGAGGAGCTCGACCGTGTGACAGACGGGGATGCTCGTGCCGCTGCCGATCTGGGTGTTGCAGCCGATATTGCCGCTGGCGATCAAATCGGGTGCCACGCGCTCGATGTTGGCGAGCTTGCGGGCCTTGAGGCGGGAGGCGATCTCCGGCTGCAGGAGATTGTAGGTGCCGGCGGAGCCGCAGCAGAGATGCCCCTCGGGCACATCACGGACGACAAAGCCGGCCTCGCGCAGAAGGCGCTTGGGCAATGTCGTGATCTTCTGGCCGTGCTGCATCGAGCAGGCCGAATGGTAGGCGACCACCAGCCCGGTCCTGCGCACCGGTGCCGGCAGGCCCAGCTCCCCGATCACCTCGGAGACGTCGCGGGCGAGGGAGGCGATGGTCGCCGCCTTCTCGGCGAGCTCCGGGTCGTTGCGGAACAGGAAGCCGTAATCCTTGACCGTGGTGCCGCAGCCGGAGGCGTTGACCACCACGAAATCGAGGGGCTCGCGCCGATGCTCCCGCCACCAGGCCTCGATGGTCGCCCCGGCGGTGGCGCGGGCTGCCTTTTCCTTGCCCATGTGGTGGGTCAGCGCACCGCAGCAGACGGCACCCCGGGCGACCACCACCTCGACCCCCATGCGGGTCAGCAGGCGGATGGTGGCCTCGTTGATCTCGGGGGCGAGCACCTGCTGGGCGCAGCCCGACAGCAAGGCGGCGCGGGCGCGCCTTCGCCCCTCGGCCGGAAAGACCCGGGGCCGGTCCACCGGCGAGGGCGGCGGCAAAGTTTTCGGTGCCAGAGCGAGCATGGCGCCGAGGCGGCCGCCGAGGAACGGAGCCAGCGGTCGGGCGAGGCCGGCGCCCAGGAGCGCCAGGCGGAACAGGAAGGGGCGCGGCAGCACGGTCGCCAACAGGGCGCGCAGCCAGCGATCCGCCGCCGGCCGCCGGTAGGTCCGTTCGATATGGGTCCGGGCGTGATCCACGAGATGCATGTAATGCACGCCCGAAGGGCAGGTCGTCATGCAGGAGAGACAGGACAGACAGCGGTCGATATGGCGTACCACCCGGGTGCTGGCGGGCGCGCCGCTCTCCAGCATGTTCTTGATCAGGTAGATGCGGCCGCGCGGGCTGTCGAGCTCGTCGCCGAGCAGCAGATAGGTCGGGCAGGTGGCGGTGCAGAAGCCGCAATGGACGCAGGCGCGCAGGATCCGCTCGCTTTCGCGCATCTCCGGATCCCGCAGGAGCTCGGCCGGGAAGTTGGTCTGCACGGGCTTCCTCCCTCAGCAATCCCGGTACATGCGACCGCGATTGAGGATCCGCTCGGGATCGAAACTTTCCTTGACCCGCCGGGTCAGGGCGGCCAGCGGTGCCGGCAGCGGCTGGAACACATCGAGCGCGGCCCGCATCTCCTGCGGTGCCCGGATCAGGGTGGCATGGCCGCCGAACGGGGCGAAGGCCGCGCGAATGCTTCGCGCCTGCTCCTCCGAAACCTTTTCCGTGGCCAGCCAAACGAGCCCGCCGCTCCAGTCGAACAGGCATTCGGCGCCGAGTTCGCCGAACTCTGGGAGGAGTTCGGCGGCGGCCGCCGGCGGGATGGAAAGGCGCCACAGGCAGGAGGATCGTGGCAGCAGCTCGACATCGCGGATCTCGCGCCACAGGATGCGCGAGGGCTCGGCATCGAGGCGCGTGCATTCGCCTCCCTCGCCGCCGACAGCCGCGGTCAGCCGTTCCAGCCGGTAATCGACCGAAGGAGCGGGTCCCTCGACGCGGATGGCGGCGACCGGCCCACCCGTGCCCGCCACCGGGGCGACCGCGGAACGGGCGGCCGCCGATGCCGGCAGCAGGGCGGCGCCGGAGACATCGAAGGGGGTGCCCATGGCTGCCCGCAGGGCCGCCAGCAGATCGGTTTCGCGATCACCGGAAACCAGCAGCGTGCCCACCGTCTCGGCCGCCGGCAGTACCTTGAAGGTGACCTCGGTGAGCACCGCGAGGGTGCCGAAGGAGCCGGTCAGCAGCTTGCAGAGATCATAGCCGGTGACGTTCTTCATCACCCGGCCGCCGGTCTTGATCGCGCGCCCGAAGCCGGTCACGCAGTGCAGGCCCAGGAGATGGTCGCGGGCGGCACCGGTCTTGATCCGCCGCGGCCCCGAGAGATTGCAGGCGAACACGCCGCCGATGGTCTGACTGCCCGGAGCGCCGCCGCCGATGCGACCGAAATCGGCGGGCTCGAAGGCCAGTTCCTGGCGATGTTCGGCGAGCATCGCCTCGATTTCGGCCAGGGGCGTGCCGGCCTTGGCCGACATCACCAGTTCCCCGGGTTCGTAGAGGGTGACACCGGTGAGCTTTTCGGTGGACAGGGCGAGCTGCGCCTCCACCGGGCGGCCGAGCGCCCGCTTGCTGCCGCGGCCGAGGATCTCGAGCGGGCGCTGTTCGGCCAGCGCCGCCTCGACGATGGCCCGTAGCTCTTCGGAGGAGGTGGGGGTGAGGATCTTCATCGGCCCGCCGACCTTGCGGCCGGCAGGGCACGGCGATGCGGCCCCCGCCTGTGGGGCGAAGGCCGTATCGTCTCGGGCTGCGGAACGACTGCGCGAAGCCGCGGTCGCTGCCGCCCGCCGGCGCTTAGCTGTGGGTGGCCTCGGCTGCGGGCTCCACCGTGAATTCGGCGGCCATGCCCGCCGCCACATGGCCCGGGAGATTGCAGAACGCCACGTAATGGCCCGGCTTCATGTAGAGGACGAGTTCGCCCTTCTCGCCCGGCGACAAATCCTCGAGCTCGTGGATCTCGGGCAGCGCGTCCTCGTTCACACGGGTGCCGTCCTCGGTGAGCGGCAGCTCCGAGACATGGAGGTCGGTCTTCACCACCAGGAACTCGTGATCCATGTTCTTCGAGCGGTTGGTGACAATGAAGGTGACCTTGCCGGCCTCGAACTTCTCGTGGTCGAACTGCATGGTCATGGTGCCGTCGTCGCGGTTCTGGAGCTGCACATGCACCACCGTGTCGGCCCGGGCGACGCCGGGGAGAGCTCCGGCGATCAGGGCCAGGACGGCACCCAGCATGGCCGACTTCGCAAGGTTCTTCTTGTTCATGCCATTTCCTTTCACGTTCGAACTCGCCGGATCGACCGGCGAGCCGAAGGCTAGCGGACGAAGCTTGCCGCAGCCTTGCACGAACCTTGCGGGAAGCTTGCATGATCATGTTCTTCGGGTAATGCCGGTCGGCATCTGTCGCGGCCGCCCCGTGCCGGGATCGGCGGGTTGCCGGCCGTGTGCCGGCGACCGCTTTCCCGGCCCGCTGCAGTTTCTCGGCAAACACCCGTTCCATGGTCAGAACCGCGGCAGGTCGGGAAAGCGCGTCCGGCCGCGATGGATGTGGACGCGGCCCAGTTCGGCGCAGCGGTGGAGCTCGGGGAACATCTTGCCGGGATTGAGGATCTGGGTGGGGTCGAAAGCACATTTGACCCGCTGCTGCTGGTTCAGATCCTCCTCGTCGAACATCACCGGCATCAGGTCGCGCTTCTCGACGCCCACCCCGTGCTCGCCGGTCAGCACGCCGCCCACCTCGACGCAGAGCTTGAGGATCTCGGCCCCGAACTCCTCGGCCTTTTCCAGCTCGCCCGGCTTGTTGGCATCGTAGAGGATGAGCGGGTGGAGGTTGCCGTCACCGGCATGGAAGACATTGGCCACGCCGAGACCGAACCGTTCGCTCATCTCGCGGATGCCGGTCAGCACTTCGGCCAGCCGCCCGCGCGGGATGGTGCCGTCCATGCAGTAATAGTCCGGCGAGATGCGTCCCACCGCGGGAAAGGCGTTCTTGCGCCCGGCCCAGAAGCGCAGCCGCTCCTCCTCGCTCTCGCTGGCCTTGGTGAAGAAGGCTCCGTGCTGGCGGGCGATGGCGGTGACCGTTCCGATCAGATGCTCGACCTCGGCGGCCGGCCCGTCGAGCTCGCAAATGAGCAGCGCCTCGGCCTCGCGGGGGTATCCCGCCCGGCAGAAATCCTCGGCGGCGTTGATCGCCGGTTTGTCCATCATTTCCAGACCGGCGGGGATGATGCCGTTGCCGATGATCGAGGCGACGCAGTCGCCGGCGTTGCCCACGCTCGCGAAGGCCATCAGCACCGCCCGTGCCGTTTCCGGTGCCCGGAGAATGCGCACCGTGACCTCGGTGACCACTCCCAAAAGCCCCTCCGAGCCGGTCAGCAAACCGACCAGATCGTAGCCTCCGGCGTCCAGATGCTTGCCGCCGAGGCGGAGGATTTCGCCATCGGTGGTGACCAGTTCGATGCCGAGGATGTTGTTGGTGGTGAGGCCGTATTTGAGGCAGTGCACGCCCCCCGAGTTCTCCGCCACATTGCCGCCGATGGTGCAGGCGATCTGCGAGGAGGGATCGGGTGCATAATAGAAGCCGGCATGCTCGACGGCGCGGGTGATGCCGAGATTGGTGACCCCGGGCTGGGCGGTGACCGTGCGGTTCTCGAAATCGATGTCGAGGATGCGGTTGAACTTGGACATGCCGAGAAGGATGCCGTCGCGGATCGGCAGCGCACCGCCCGACAGCGAGGTGCCGGCGCCGCGCGGCACGACCTTGATGCCCTCTTCCCGGCAGTAGCGGAGAACCCCGGCCACCTGCGAGGTGGTTTCCGGCAGCACGACCGCCAGCGGCAGATTGCGATAGGCGGTGAGCCCGTCGCATTCATAGGCCCGCAGTTCGTCGGGATGGTCGATCACCCCCTCCCCCGGCACCATCCGGCGCAGATCGGCGATGATGCGCTCGCGGCGGGCGAGGATCTCGGGATCGGGTTCGGGCAGGGCTATCTGCATCGGTCCTCTCCGGCGCGGGGAGTCGGCCGCCTACCGGATATAGGCGGCGGCGGTCGCCCCGGTAAGCGGCGGGCGCTCAGTCGCCGCCCCCGGCCACTTGGGCATCGGCCAGGAATTCGAGCGCCCGGACCATCGCCGAATGGTCCCATCCCGCCCCGCCATGGGCGCGGCAGGCGTTGAACAGCTCCTGCGCGGTGGCGGTGTTGGGCAGGGACAGCCCCATCTGCCTGGCCCCGTCGAGGGCGAGGCCGAGATCCTTCTGATGGAGCTCGATGCGAAAGCCCGGATCGAAGGTCCGCTCGATCATCCGGAGCCCGTGCACCTCGAGGATCTTGGAGCCGGCGAAGCCGCCCATCAGCGCCTGCCGCACCCGCGCCGGATCGGCCCCCGCCTTGGCCGCGAACAGCAGCCCCTCGGCCACCGCCTCGATGGTCAGGGCGACGATGATCTGGTTGGCCACCTTGGCCGTCTGCCCGTCGCCGTTGGGGCCGATCAGGGTGATGTTCTTGCCCATCAGCTCGAACAGCGGCCTGGCGCGCTCGAACGCCCCCTCCGGACCGCCCACCATGATCGTCAGCGTGCCGGCCTTGGCCCCCACCTCGCCGCCGGAGACCGGCGCATCGAGATAGTCGCAGCCCAGGGCACGGATGCGGGCCGCGAATTCCTTGGTGGCCAGCGGCGCGATCGAGCTCATGTCGATGACCAGCTTGCCCGCCTCCAGGCCGTCGGCCACCCCGTTCTCGCCGAACAGCACCTTCTCCACATCCGGCGTGTCGGGCAGCATGGTGATGATCACCTCGGCGGCGGCCGCCACCTCGCGCGGCGTGTCGTGGGCGATGCCGCCGGCATCGACGAGATCCCGTGGCACCCCGGAGCGGCTCATCAAGTGCACCTCGTGGCCGCCGCCGATGAGATGTCCGGCCATGGGCCTGCCCATGATGCCGAGACCGATGAATCCGACTTTCATGATCCTCCTCCCCGGAAATCCGTGTTCAACGCGCGGCACCACGCCAGCGGCTCAGCCAGCCCAGCCCCGAACGCGTGTCCTCGAGCGGCTTGTACTCGCATCCGACCCAGCCGGCATAGCCCCGCGCGTCGAGATGGCCGAAGACGAAATCGTAGTCGATCTCTCCGGTGCCCGGCTCGTGACGGCCGGGATGGTCGGCGATCTGGACATGGGCGATGCGGCTCTGCAGCCGGTCGAAGGTCGGGGTGAGGTCGCCCTGCATGATCTGCATGTGATAGAAATCGTACTGCAGGAACAGATTGTCGCTGCCCACCGCATCCAGGATGCGCATTGCGTGATCGGTGCGGGAGACGAAAAAGCCGGGGATGTCGCGGGTGTTGATGGGCTCCAGCAGCAGGCGGATGCCGGCATCGGCGAGGGCCCGGGCGGCGAAGGCCAGATTCTCGACCAGCACCGCTTCCAGCCGCTCACGGTCGGCACCGGGCGGGGCGATGCCGGCCAGGCAGTTGAGCTGGCGGCAGCCCAGGGTGCGGGCATAGTCGATCGCCCGGGCGACACCTTCGCGGAACTCCCCGACCCGGTCGGGCAGGCAGCCGATTCCCCGCTCGCCCCTGTCCCAGTCGCCGGCGGGAAGGTTGAACAGCACCTGCTCGAGGCCGTTTTCCTCGAGCCGGGCGGCCAGGGTCTCGGCCGGCCAGGGGTAGGGAAACAGATACTCGACCCCGCGAAAGCCGTCGGTGGCGGCCGCCGCGAAACGATCGAGGAAATCCCGTTCGCCATAGAGCATGCTCAGATTGGCACAGAAGCGTGGCATTCCGCGACCTCCCCTCGGGCTTGCTGCGCTGCCGGTTCCTCGACCGGCTCGAACTCGGTGATCCGGTCGATCTCCGGCCCCATGGCGATGTTGGTGACCCGCTCGGTGATCACCTCGACCACCACCGGCAGGCGCTGGCGTTCGGCCTCCTCGCGCGCCCAGGCCAGGGCCGGGGCGATGTCCTGCGGCCGGAACACGCGCCGGGCGATGCCGCCCATCGCCTCCACCGCCTCGACATGGTCGACGCCGTAGCCGTCGATCTCCGGTGCGTTGCGGTTCTCGAAGCCGATCTGCACCTCGAAATCCATCTCATAGGCCATCTCCGCCTGGCGGATCAGGCCGAGATAGGCATTGTTGAGCAGCACCGTGACGAAGGGTACCCGGTACTGCGCGGCCACCGCCAGCTCCTCGATCAGAAACTGGAAGGAATAGTCGCCGCAGATCGCCACCACTTCGCGTTCGGGCTCGGCCAGCTTGGCGCCGGTGGCCGCGGAGATCTCCCAGCCCAGGGGACCGGCCTGGCCGCAGATCAGGAACTGGCGCGGCCAGTACATCTCCATGAGCTGGCAGGCGGCGATCTGATAGAGGCCGATGGCGGTGACGTAGCGGGTGTCGCGATCGAAGGCGGCCATCACCTCGCGGAACACCCGCTGCGGCTTGATCGGCACATCCTCGAAATCGGTGCGTCGGCGCATGCTCCGCTTGCGCTGCGCACAGGCCTCGACCCAGGCGCTGCGATCGGGCAGCCGGCCTTCCTCGCGGCGGCGACGGGCCTCGGCCACCAGCGCTTCGAGGGCCAGCCGGGCATCGGCGACGATACCGAGATCGGGACCGAAGACGCGGCCGATCTGGGTGGGCTCGATGTCGATATGGACGAAGGTCTTGCCGCGCCGGTAGACCTCCAGCGAGCCGGTGTGCCGGCTGGCCCAGCGATTGCCGATGCCGAGCACGAAATCGCTTTCGAGGAAGGTGGCGTTGCCGTAGCGGTGCTGGGTCTGGAGACCGACCTGTCCGGCCTGGAGCGGATGGTCGTCGGGGATCGCCCCCCAGCCCATCAGGGTCGGCACCACCGGGGTGTCGGTGATCTCGGCGAGCTCCACGAGAAGGTCCGAGGCATCGGCGCCGATCACGCCGCCGCCGGCCATCAGCAGCGGCTTCTCGGCAGCCGTCAGCATGTCCATGGCCCGGGTGATGGCCGCCGGGCTGGGGGCCGGGCGATGCACCTCGAGCGCCTTGTCGGTGGCCGGATCGTAGGTGATCAGGGCCTTCTGCACATCGATCGGCAGGTCGATATGCACCGGTCCCGGTCGCCCTTCGCGCATGATCTTGAAGGCCTTGCGGAACACCCCCGGCACCTGGGCCGGCTCCATCACGCAGACCGACCATTTCGTGACCGGGGCGGTGACAGCGGCGATGTCGACCGCCTGGAAATGCTCCCTGTGCAGCTCGCTGCGCGGCGCCTGGCCGGTGATGCACAGGATCGGGATGCTGTCGGCCAGCGCCGAATAGAGCCCGGTCACCATGTTGGTGCCGGCCGGCCCGGAGGTGCCGACATTGACGCCGATCCTGCCGGCACGGGCGCGGGTGTAGCCCTCCGCGGCATGGGTGCCGCCTTCCTCGTGGCGGACCACGCAATGGCGGATGGGGCTTCGGCGCAGTGCTGCGTAGAAGGGCAGGATGGCGGCGCCGGGAACGCCGAAGATCCGTTCCACGCCTTCGCTCTCGAGAACGCGGATCGCGGCTTCGGCTGCGGTCATCTGGGTCATGGCGACCTCCCAGGGAGGGGACTTCGCCACAGTGTACGCGGTTTCGCCGCCGGGTACAGATCTCTGGAATGCGATTCCGCATCGTGGAAAGACGCTGGGAACTTGTTGCGATACCGGTGAAAATGCCGTGTCAAAACGAGCCCTTTTCGGGCTCCGTCCCGCCGTAGGCGGCGGTCACGGCGCGCGCGGTGCGGGCCACCAGGGAACCGAGCTCGGCCAGCCGCGCATCGTCGATGCGGGCGCGGGGACCGGAGACCGAAACTGCGGCGATGGCGTAGCCCTGCTCGTCGAACAGGGGCGCTGCCACGCAGCGCATGCCGATCGCGTATTCCTCGTCATCGACGGCGAAGCCGCGCTCGCGGATCCGGGCCAGCTCCTCGCGCAGCCGCGCCGGACGGTCGATGGTGCGTTCGGTGGCCCGGGGCAGGCCGTGGCGGCGCAACACCGCGGCCAGCTCCTCGTCGTCGCGCCAGGCGAGGATCGCCTTGCCGGCGCCGGAACAGTGCATGCGCACCCGGCCACCCGGCCGCGAGATGGCCCGCATTACCTGCCGGCACTCGACCTGGCCGATGCACACCGCCTCGCCATTGTCCTCGACATAGATGTTGGCGGTCTCGCCGCTGGCCTCCATCAGCCGCCGCATGTGCGGGCGGGCCATGCGCACCAGATCGCGGGCGCGCACGAAGGCGCTGCCGATGACGAAGGCCTGGACGCCGATCTGCCAGAGCCCCTCGCCGGCATCGAAACGCACGAAGCGGGAGGATTCGAGGGTGGTCAGCAGGCGGTGCAGAGTGGAGGGCGGCAGGCCCAGGATCTCGGCCATCTCGCCGAGGCTCATGCCGTAGGCGCTCTCCGCCAGCACCTCGAGGATGCGGATCGCCCGCTGCAGCGACTGCACCTGACCGCGGCGGTCACCGGCCGCCGCCGGCGCACGGGAGGGAGCGGGCTTGCGGGCGCGCGGGCCGGTCATGACCGCCGATCGGAACCGGGCGACAAGCAACGAAGGCCGGACGAGGCCGGCCTTCCACGCACCCGGAAACCCCGGAACTCAGCCCTGGCGGGCCTTGAAGCGCGGGTTGGTCTTGTTGATCACGTAGACCCGGCCCTTGCGCCGCACCAGGCGGCAGTCCTTGTGGCGCTTTTTCAGGGTCTTCAGCGAGTTGGCGATTTTCATGACGGTCTCCGGCCGCGCCGCATCCTATTTCTTGCGGCGGAACTGCTGGAAGCGGCGGTTGAACTTCTCGACCTGACCACGCTGGATCACCTGCATCTGGCCACCGGTCCAGGCCGGGTGCGACTTCGGGTCCACATCGAGCTGCAGCACGTCCCCTTCCTTGCCCCAGGTCGAACGCGTCTTGAACGTGGTCCCGTCGGTCATCACCACGGTGATCTCGTGGTAGTCCGGGTGGATTCCTTCCTTCACCGATCTTTCCTCCGCACAGGGCGGCCAGTATATAGCCGCAGCAGGCACCGAACTCAAGGGCCGCACCGCCGGGGCCGCGCGGCCTACGGCAGGGGCCGGGTACCGCACAGCGATCGAAGGGACGAGGCATGGAGAGCGGGTCGCAGGTGATGTCGCCCGAAGCGTCCGGGCGCGGGAAATCGCGGGATCTCCGGCATCTGCGTCGGCTGGCACGCTATCTGCTGCCCTACCGCATGCGGGTGATCGGGGCCATCCTCGCCCTGATCGTCGCCGCCGCTTCGGTGCTCTCTCTGGGCGCCGGCCTGCGCTATCTCGTGGACAGCGGTTTCGCCGCCGACAATGCGCGCGCCCTCGACCACGCCCTCGAGGCGGTCTTCGTGGTCATCGTCGCTCTCGCCTTCGCGACATATCTGCGCGCCTATCTGGTCAACTGGCTGGGTGAGCGAGTGGTGGCCGATCTGCGGGAGCAGATCTACGCTCATGTGCTGCGGCTCTCCCCCGCCTTCTTCGAGACCCGCCGCACCGGCGAAGTGATCTCGCGGCTGACCACCGACACCACCGTGATCCAGACGGTGATCGCCATGGGCGTCACCCAGGCGCTCCGCAACCTGCTGCTGCTGCTCGGCGGCACCGTGCTGCTGGCGGTCACCAATCCGCGGCTGACCGGCTTCATCCTGCTGGTGGTGCCGCTGGTGGTCGTCCCCATCGTCTTCTTCGGCCGCCGGGTGCGCTCCCTGTCGCGTCTCGCCCAGGACAAGATCGCCGTCGTCAGCAGCCATATCGAGGAGACCATCAACGCCATCCGCACCGTCCAGGCCTTCACCCAGGAGGAGCGCGAGAGCCGCGATTTCGTGCAGCGCAGCGAGACCGCCTTTCAGACCGCCGCCCGCCGGGCCCGTGCCCGGGCGCTGCTCGCCGCCTTCGTCATCACCCTGGTGTTCGGGGCCATCGTCGTGGTGCTGTGGATCGGCGGTCACGATGTGGTCGCCGGTAGGATCACTCCCGGCCAGCTTTCCGCCTTCGTGTTCTACGCGGCGGTGGTGGCCGGGGCCTTCGGCGGCCTCTCCGACGTGTTCGGCGATCTGCAGCGGGCCGCCGGTGCGGCCGAACGGATGTTCGAGCTGCTCGATACCGAGCCCTGCATCACCGCCCCGCCCCGACCCCTGCGGCTGCCCGATCCGCCCCTCGGCAAGGTGGCCTTCGAGAATGTGACCTTCGCCTATCCCTCGCATCCCGAGCGGCCGGTGCTGCGCGATCTGGACCTCACCGTCGCCGCCGGCGAGACGGTGGCGCTGGTGGGCCCGTCGGGGGCCGGCAAGAGCAGCGTGTTCCAGCTCATCCTGCGCTTCTACGATCCCCGGTCCGGGCGCGTGCTGTTCGACGATGTGCCGGTGGATGCCGTCGATCCCACCGAACTGCGGGCACGCATCGGCCTCGTGCCGCAGGAACCGGTGATCTTCTCCGCCGATGCCTGGACCAACATCCGCTACGGCCGGCCCGACGCCAGCGACGAGGAAGTGCGGGCAGCGGCCGAAGCGGCGCTGGCCACCGAATTCCTCGATCGGTTGCCCGAGGGCTTCTCGACCTTTCTCGGCGAGAAGGGGGTGCGTCTTTCCGGCGGCCAGCGCCAGCGCATCGCCATCGCCCGGGCGATCCTCCGCGATCCCGCTCTGCTGCTGCTCGACGAGGCCACCAGCGCCCTCGATGCGGAAAGCGAAAGGCTGGTGCAGCAGGCCCTGGAGCGGCTGATGCGCAATCGCACTTCGATCGTCATCGCCCACCGGCTGGCCACCGTGCAACGCGCCAGCCGGATCCTCGTCATGGAGGAGGGGCGCATCGTCGAGCAGGGCCGCCATGGCGAGCTGATGGCCCGGGGCGGTCTCTACGCCCGTCTCGCCGAGCTCCAGTTCCGCAGCGTCGAAGCCGTATAGCACGGCATCCGCGTCGGTCGGGATTCCACGGCGGTGCGGCCATGGCGGATGCGGAGCACCCGGCTATCGGCTGATCGCTGCCGCTGGGGAGAGGCCTCGCGCAGGCGCGATCCGATCGATTTCACCTGTCTCGCCTGATCCGGCTTCAGCCCGCCGTCAGGGTCAGCTCGATGCGCCGGTTGCGGCGCCGCGCCTCCTCGTCGTGGCCTTCGACCAGCGGTCGGGTATCGGCGAAGCCGGCGACCATCAGCCGCTCGCGCGGGAAGCCGAGTTCGATCAGATATTCGGCGACGGCGCTGGCACGTGCCGCCGACAGTTCCCAGTTGGAGCGCAGGCGCCCGCCGCGCACCGGCAGGCTGTCGGTATGCCCGTCGATTCGCAGCACCCAGGGCAGATCCTCGGGCAGCGCCTCGATCGCCCGCATGAGCCGCAGGGCGATGGCCGTGAGCTCTGCCCTCGCACCCTTGCGCAGGCTGGTGCTGCCCGGCTCGAACAGCAGCGAGCTGCCCATCACGATCCGGTCGTCGCGCAGGAAATCGACATCCTCGGGTCCCGGCAGATAGGCGCGGATCGTTCCCAGAGTCCGCGCCCGGCGCTGCCGGGCCTCGACCACCGCCCGCTGCACATCGGCCTCGATCGGGCGCAGCGAGGATACGAGCTGATCACGGACCTCGTCGTCCGGCAGAGGCAGGCCCGCCTCCTGCAGCCGTGCCCGCAGACTGTCGCGCTGGCCGCGTACCCGCTCCAGCTCGACCGAAAGCTCGCGCAGCGCCCGGCGCAGCGACTCGACGCGGGCGTCGCGCTCCTGCAGGGCCTTGCGATAGGCGGCGAGCCGGGCTGCCTGCGCTTCGAGACGCCGGTCCACCCTCTCCACGGAAAGGGTGGGCGCCGGTCCGGCCGGCGCCGGCTCCGCCGCCTTGAGGGCCACCAGCGCTCGTGCGCGCTCCAGCTCGGCGCGGGTATCGGCGAGCTCGCGACGAGCCCGATCCCGCTCTTCGATGCGAGCCTCGAGGGAGGCTTCGAGCTCGAGACGCCGGGCATCGAGTTCGGCGACACGCCGTTCGAGCGCGGCGAGGCGCTGGCCGAGGCCGCGGTTGGCGTCCTCGCTGGCTTCGAGCCGTCCGGCGAGCTCCCGGCCCCGGGCATCGAGTTCGGCGATGCGTGCGTCGCGAGCTTCGAGCTCGGCCGCCAGGGCGTCGCGGGCCTGGGTCATCTGCGCGAGCGCATCGTCGGTCTCGGCGAGCCGTGCCTGCAGGGTTCGGGCTTCGTCCTTCACCGCCTGCAGTGCCTTCTCCCGTTCCACGAGCTTCGCCCGGTCGGCCTCGCGGGCGCTCTCCAGCTCGGCGATGCGTGCGTCGCGAGCTTCGAGCTCGGCGGTGAGGGCGTCGCGCTCCTGCACGGCCTGCGCGAGCTCGGCCCGGAGCCCTTCGGCTTCGCCGTTGGCCGCCCGCAGTGCCTCCTGCAGTTCGGCGATACGCGCATCCCGCGCCCGGACATCGGCGGCGAGGGTGTCGCGCGCTCGGGTCATCTCCCGGAGCTGCTCCGTGGTGTCGGCGAGCCGTGCCTGCAGGGTTCGGGCTTCGTCCTTCGCCGCCTGTAGTGCCTTCTCCCGTTCCGCGAGCTTCGCCCGGTCGGCCTCGCGTGCGCTTTCGAGGGCGCTCCCGGCCCGCGCCAGCTTCGCCTTGTCGCGCTCCAGCACGGCGATCCTCGCCTGCAGCTTCGCCCGCTCCGCATCGAGGCTGGCGCGCGCCCGATCGAGCCGGGTGAGGGTCCCTTCGAGCTCGGCGATCCGCGCCCGGGTCGTCGTCAGCGCACCGGTCAGACGAGCTCGCTCCTGCTCGCCGGCCGCCATTCGCCGGCGGTTTTCGGCGAGCTCGGCGGCCTGGGCGCGCAGCCGCTGCTGCGTCTCGGCGAGCCGCTTTTCGAGAGCGGCGATCTCGGCCAGGGCCGCCTGTTTTTCCCCGGTGAGGCTGGCCACGCGCTGCTCGGCGCGGGCCAGTTCGCTCTGCGCGGTCTCCAATTCCTGCGCGACCTCCTCGAGACGCGCGCGTGCCCCGGCCAGTTCCTCGTCGAGCGCCTGCAACCGCGCCGCGGTCTGCCCTTCGCCGCCCAGCGCCGCCTCGAGAGAGCGGATGCGCGTGCGCAACGCATCGCGTTCGGTCTCCAGTTCGGCGAGCCGCGATTGCAGCAGACCGGCGCGCTCGCGGGCGGCGCGCTCGGCTTCCTGCAGCGCGCGAAGCCGGTCGCGCGCTTCCTGCAACGCTGTTTCCAGCCGCCGGCCTTCCGCGAGGGCGGCGTCGCGCTCGGATTCGAGGCTGCGAACGCGGCTCTGCAGGCGGTCGATGGTCCGTTCGGCATCGGCCAGGCGGCGCTCGAGCTCGACCCGCGTGCGCTGGACGCGTTCGAGCTCGGCCACCGCCCCGCTCTGCTGCCGCTGCAGGCTCTCCAGTCGGGTCAGGCGATCGGTCTGTTCGGACAGACGGTCCCGCAGGCGGGCGAGTTCGCTGCTCTGCCGCCGTTCCCGGCGCTGGGCCGTCGCGAGCTGCTGCTGCACATCGCGAAGCCGTGTGCGGGCGATCTCCAGCGCCCGCCGGCCGCGGCGCAGCTCCCGGTCGCGGGCGGCGATCGTCTGCCGGAGCCGGTCGCGTTCCTGCGTCAGCAGTTCGCGCTCGCGGGCGCCGGCAGCCAGATCCCGCTCCAGCCGCGAGATCTTCGCACTCGCCTCGGTGCGCTCCGCGGTGACCCGTTCGAGCTTCCTGCGCGAAGTCTCGAGTTCGGCCGCCAGCCGGTCGCGCGCGCCGGTCACCGCGGCCAGCGTGCGCCGCAGCGAATCCTGCACCCGCGCCTGCATCGCGAGCCCCTCGCGTAGCCGCTGGCGGGCCTGCTCGGAGGCCAGCGCCCGACCCCGCTGACGCTCCGCTTCCGCCCGTGCGTCTTCGAGTTCGGCAGCGAGCTCGGCGATTCTCTGGCGGCTGTCGGCCAGTTCCTCGCCGAGCTTCTGCAAGCGCGCCTCGGCTTCGGCCAGCTTGCCGGCAGCGGCATCGCGTTCCGCCTTCAGGCGATCCCGCTCGGCCGCGAGCCCGTCCCGGGTCGCCTCGAGGGCGTCGCGCTCGGCCCGGAGCGCGCCGCTCTCGCGGGTGAGGACGGCGAGGCGCTCCTCCAGCGCCTTCCGGGCGCCTTCGAGGGTGGTCAGCTTCTCCTCCAGCTCCGCCACCCGGCCCTCGGCCTGTTCGCGTGCCGCCGTCTCCGCCGCCAGCCGGTCGGGCAGGGCGCGCAGGGTGGCGAGTTCGGAGGCCGCGGCGCGGGCCCGCTCCAGCAGCACCGCCGGCTCCGCCTCGTTCTCCGGGCCGCCCAGTACCGCCACCGCCTCGCCGACGGCGTCGCGGGTGGTAGCGAGCCGGTCGTAGACATACCAGACACCGACCGCGGCCACCGCCAGCGGCACCAGCACCAGCAGCAACTTGCGCCGACGGTTGCGGCGCTCCCATTCGGCGAGACGATCTTCGAGCTGCTCCAGGGGATCTTCCATGGCCGCGTCGCCTATCCTGTGATGCGGGGACCGTAGAGCCGTTGCAGGAACCGGGCCGCCCGCTGCATGTCTTCCGGAGAGCCGCCGGTTGCCGTGGTCGGCCGCTCCCAGTCCCGGGCCAGCGCTTCCAGTCCGGCGCCACGTTCGCCATGTTCGAGGGCTTCGCTGAAGGGAATCAGGGACAGAGCGAGAGTCAGAGCGCCGGCCGGCATCAGCGAGGTCGCCAGCGGGTCGTCCCCGGTCAGGGCCAGGACCAGAAGACCCAGCCCGGTTGCCGCCAACAGCAGACCGAACAGCAGATAGAAGCGACGGGCCCGGGCATGAATCGCGATCACCGGCAGGAATCCCCGAATACCCGACTGCGAGCCTGCCTGTCCTTGCCGTTGCGGTTCCACGGCCAGCGCACTCCCTCGGTCCCGTTCACCGCCCTTGCATTCGCTGCAACTGTGGCGGCATCCCGTGCCAAAGGCAATCTTCGCGTGCCGGTACTCAGCGCGTGGTCAGCTTGATTTCGATCCGCCGGTTGCGTCGGTACGCCTCTTCACTGTCGCCGGGGTCGAGCGGTTGGAATTCGGCGAAACCGCGGGCCGCCACCCGGTTCGGCGGGATGCCCTGCTGGATGAGGAAATTGGCGACGGCGATGGCGCGCGCCGCCGACAGTTCCCAGTTGGAAGGAAAGCGGGGGGTGTGGATCGGCCGCTTGTCGGTATGGCCGTCGATCTGCAGGACCCAGGGCAGATCCTCCGGGATTTCGGCCATGATTTCCTTGAAGGCGGCGGCGAACTTGGCCAGCTCCCGCTTGCCGCTTTCGCCGATCTCGGCCTCGCCGGTGGCGAACAGCACCTCCGACTGGAACACGAAGCGGTCGCCGACGATGCGGATGCCCGGGCGGTTGCCGAGCACCTGACGCAGTCTGCCGAAGAAGTCCGACCGGTAGCGCGACAGCTCCTCGACCTTGCTGGCCAGGGCCAGATTGAGGCGCGTGCCGAGCTCGGCGATGCGCGCGCTCTGGCGCTCGATCTCGCTCTGCTTGGCATCGAGCAGGTTGCCGAGACCGACGAGCTGCTGCGACAGGGCGGCGATCTGCTCGCGCAGCCTGCGCACCTCCGTCTCGGCCTTGCGGGCGTTCTGCTCCGCCTGCTGGCGGTCGCCGCGCAGCTCCTCGAGCATGGCACCGAGGCGGGCGATCTCCTGCTCGCGCACATCGAGCTGCTGCGCCAGCCGCTGCTTCTCGTCGGTGAGATCGGTCAGCGACTGCTGCAGTACCTGCTGTTCGCCGCGCAGGCGCAGGAGCTGGCGATCGAGCAGGTCGCGATCGGCTTCGCTCTCCGAGAGGCGCGCCTCCACATCCTCCTTCTCCGCCCGCAGCTTCTGCAGATCGGCGGTCGCCCGGGCGAGATCGCCACGCAGCTCGACGGCCGTCTCCCGCTCCAGATCGAGCTGCTCGCGAAGATCCCGGATCTGGGTCTGGAGGCGCTCGACGGTGACGTTGCGGCCCTGCAGGAGCTGGCCGAGAAAGAACTGGGCCAGCACGAACACCACCAGCAGGAACATGATGACCAGCAGCAGGGTCGACAGGGCATCGACGAAGCCCGGCCAGATGTCGACCCGATCGCGCTGTCCGCGGGTGCGGCCGATGGCCATTGCTACTCGCCCGCGATCTGCGGTTCGCCGGCGGCGATGGCGATGGTGCGCGCCACCACCCGGATTTCGTTGGCCAGCTCGCGGGTGACGTTGTCACGGCTGCGCACTACTTCCTCGAGCAGCCGCGCGAGCTGCAGGTCGATATTCCGCAGATGCCCCAGCGTGGCCTCGTCGAGCGCCGCGTGCCGGCCGCCCTCGCCGAGCTTCTGGATGGTGGTGCGCTGGGCCTCGGCGAGGCGTGTCAACACCTCATGGTCGCGCTGCAGGCGGTCGTTGAGGGCGGCGATGCCGTGGCTGAGGGCGGCCACATGCTGGTGGAACACGGCCCGCGACTTCTCCCCCTCCTGCAGCACCCGCTCCATGCGCGACAACCCCTCGGCGGTCTGCTGGAGCAGCGCCTGGACATAGGCCGGCATCGGCCGGCCCGGCACCGGCATCGCCGCCGCCGTCGTGGCGGGCGCCTCCTGCGCGCTGTGGCGGGCGAGGCCGGACAGCCATTCCTCGACATCGTTGTAGAACGAGTTCTGGGCCTGGGTCGCCTGCAGGTCGATGAAGCCGAGGATCAGCGATCCGGCGAGACCGAACAGGGAGGAGCTGAAGGCCGTGCCCATGCCCGACAGCGGCGCCGACAGGCCGGCCTTGAGCTCGTCGAAGACGCTGACCAGATCGTTGTTGCCGAGCTGCAGCTCGCCGATCACCAGCGCCACCGCATTGATGGTTTCCAGCAGGCCCCAGAAGGTGCCGAGCAGGCCCAGGAAGATCAGGAGACCGGTCTGATAGCGGGTGATGTCGCGGCTCTCGTCGAGCCGGGCACTGATACTGTCCAGCAGATAGCGCATGGACAGGGTGGACAGCACCTCGCCGCTGCGGTCGCGATCGCCCAGGACGGTGGCCACCGGAGCCAGCAGCCGGGGCGGTTCCTGCAGCGAAAATCCCGGCGCTGCCGAGCGGAAGGCCTCGATCCAGCGCACTTCCGGTCGCAGCATGATGATGCGCCGCACGGCATAGGCGATGCCCAGCCCCAGCACCCCCAGGATCAGCCCGTTGAGCGCCGGATTGTGCATGAAGGCGCGCCACAGGATGTCGTAGACGGCGCCGACGACGAGCAGCGTCGCCACGAGAAACAGAGCCACGCGGTTGAGAAAGCGCTGGGGATTCGTCATACGTTTATGATGTCCGAAGCTTTCGAAGTCGCCGTGACTTTAACGCAATGCGTGCATCGTGGCACCGCAAAAAGACCTCCGCCGCGTCGCCCTGTCGCCGATGTCGCGGCATACTGCTGCGCTCTTGCCTCGCCGCGGCGATCATCGCAATAAGCTCGACAGGACGGGTCTCGGCAAGGCGAGGGAGCTGGCGCCATGATTACCATCGATCCCGACAAGGTATGTCATATCATCGTCAAGGCCAGAGCCTTCGACGCCAAGGAGGAGGTGGTCGAGGAGGATTACGCCTCGAACCCCACCGACGAGGACATGCGCGAGGTGCTCCAGGACTATCCCGACGACCCCACCTACGACGAGCTGCGGGAGTTCATCGGCAGCCTCAACGAGGACGAGCAGATCGAGCTGGTGGCGCTGGCCTGGCTGGGCCGCGGCAGCTTCACCGCCGAGGAATGGGAGGAGGCCAAGGCCGAGGCCGGCCGCGCCCACAACGAACGGACCGCCGAATATCTGCTCGGCATGCCGCTGCTGGCCGATTATCTGTCCGAAGGCCTGGCCGCCTTCGGCAAGAGTTGCGAGGAATAGGACGCAACGGCGGGCGCGCTTGACCGCACCGCCCTCGCCACCGAGACTGCGGGCACAACCACGATCCGGACGGGAGGCGGACCATGATCACGAGGCGGCAGGCCTTGCAGAGCACCGCGATCGGCGGGCTCGCCCTCGGTTTCCCCCATGTGCTGCGCGCGCAGCAGACGATCGAGCTCAAGCTCAGCCATTTCCTGCCCACCAGCAACGGCATGCATTACGATTTCATGGAGCCCTGGGCGCGGGATCTGGAAGCACGCACCGACGGCCGCATCCGGGTGACGATCCATCCGGGCGGCACGCCCTTGGGCAATGTCGCCAAGCAGTACGATCAGGTACGCGCCGGAGTGGTGGACATCGCCCACGGTCTGCACGGCATTCCCTCGGGACGCTTTCCGCGCACCTCGGTGATCGACCTGCCGTTCATGACCGAAAGCGCGGATGCCGCGACCCGCGCCCTGTGGGCGCTGCACGACCGCTTCTTCGCGGTCGAGTATCCGGGAGTCAAGGTGCTGGCGGTGCATGCCCACAATGGTGGGCTCGTGCACACCCGCGACCGCAAGGTCGAGACCATGGAGGACCTCAAGGGGTTGCGCATCCGCTTTCCCAGCGCCGCCATCAAGATGATGCTCGAATATCTGGGAGCGGTACCGGTCGGCCTGCCCCCCTCGCAGATCTACGAAAGCCTGCAGAAAGGCGTGATCGATGGGCTCGTCATGCCCTGGGACCCGATGTACAGCTTCAAGCTCGCCGAGCTCATCGACTTTCATCTCGATGCCCGGGCCTACACCGTCTCCTTCTATTTCGTGATGAACCGCCGCCGCTACGATTCCCTGCCCGAGGAACTGCGGGCGGCCGTCGATTCCATCTCCGGCGACAATCTCATCCCCAAGTTCGGTCCCTGGTGGAACGCCTGGGACGATCTCGGCAAGAAGGCGGCGCTGGCCGACGGCGGGGTGGTCACCCGCCTGAGCAACGAGGAGCGGGCGCGCTGGCGGGAAACCCTGGGGCCGATGATCGACGCCTATCTCGACGGTCTCGCCGCGCAGGGCGTCGAGAATCCGCGCGCCATCTACGAGGCGCTGCGCGCGGAGATCGACGCGCTCGAGACCGGCAAGGGCTGAACGGACGGCCGGCTCTCCGGCAATGATGGCCGACCGTGTGCGGGGATGGGCGCAGGCGCTGGCCTGGCTGGCGCTCCTGTGTCTGGCCGGGGCGATGCTCGTGACCCTCGCCGATATCGGCTTGCGCGCCCTCTCCCGCACGATCGGTCTCCTCACCGGCCGGCCTCCCGGCCTCGCGCTCGTGGGCATCGTCGATCTCGTGCAACTTGCGGTGATGGCCGCCGCCTACCTGGCCATTCCCTTCACCTTCGCCGGCGAGGGGCATGTCGCGGTGGATGTTCTTCATCTGCGGCTCTCGGCCAGATGGCAGCTACTGCTGCGGGCGCTCGGCGCGCTCCT
>JALSRW010000040.1 GCA_026984595.1 Alphaproteobacteria bacterium | reverse complement strand
TTGACAAGGCCCCGGGCGCTACCTATTCCTCCGCTCGTCCGTCGATGGGGGATAGTTTAACGGTAGAACTCTCGGCTCTGGACCGAGCAGTCCTGGTTCGAATCCAGGTCCCCCAGCCAGATCCCACCGAGATGCGGTCGCCCTCGAGGCGGCGGTATGCGGCGATGTGGTGGATGCTCCGAGCCACTTCCACCCGCGACGCCGAGGGCCGTACATTGCCCCACCGGCGGCGTGCCGCGCAGGCGGTCAGCCTTCGGCGCCGTCCTCGGGCTTGGCCACCACGCTCTTGAGGCGAAGGCGTTCGCGCGACTTGGCGCCGAGACGCGGCGGTGGTGTGCTGGGGACGGCCGGAGCCGCTGGCGTGGCCTCGGGGGCGAGCCGCGGTTCGGGTTCTCCTTCGGCCGCCTCGGGCGATGCCGGCATCCGTCTCTGCTCGACCGCGGCATTGCTGGTCGTAACCGCCAGCGAGAGGGCCACTTCGCGCAGCCGCTCGGCGGAAACCTCGGGCATTTCCTCGATCGGCGCCGCCGGCTCGGCGGCGGCCAGCTCCTGTTCCCGGAGCATGGCCTCGGCATCCGCCACGGTCAGTTTGAGACGGGCGAGCTGCTCGAAGAATTCCTCGCGGGCTGCCGGCGGCAGCCGGTCGACGGCACGTTCGGCCACCAGCTTTTCCGCCTGCGCGAGAACGTTCCGTGCATGCACCGCCTGACCGGAAGCCTTCACGTTTCCGGCCAGCATCTGGGCCAGGGACTTGGTCGCGGGCTGCAGCAGCGGCAACAGTTCCGCGGCACTCTGCGGCACGCGCCGGCCATTGCCGTCACGCTGACGTCGGGGACCCCCCTTCGGCCGCTTCTTGGGTCGACGGTACGGAAACATCGGTTTCGGTTTCATTCCTCCGCTCGCTGCTGGCGGACTCGACGGGATCCCGGTGCTCGCGGTGTGCTCTTTGCGCGCCGACGCCGCCAGTGCCGTCCGTCCGCGGTCTCGTCCCGTCGGGCGGCGGGCGACCAATACCCGTTCCGGACTCGCGGACCCCCGACAGGGCGCAATTTCCCTCTCGAGAGCCGATCAACACGCCAGGTCCGAACCCCCCGAGCGCCGATTGCCGGGAGATGTCTGCTTGTCCTTGCCTGTTACAAGTAACGATTGGCAACTCCTTTTCAAGCCAAAAACGCTCGACGCCGGTCGCCGCCGCCGCCAGCGGCGAAGGACGTCGCCGCCGGTACCGGTTCCATCACGGCGCACCGCCGGACTTGCCGTCGGACGCCTCCGGTTCCGGGCTCGACGGCGCCTTCGGCAGCAGGACGAGGAGCCGAGCATGCTCTCGGGGGAGCAGCCTTCCGCCGCTACGGCGAAGCTGCAGCCCCGCGAGTTCCAGCAGGATCCGGCCGCGCCCCGTGCCGGGTTCGGGAAGCGCATCGGACAGAGCGATCCGCACCGTGCGGTGCCGTTCGCACACCTGCAGCGGTTGTCCGGCTCGCGGCGGACAGAGCAGCGCGAAGGCGGCACGAGCCTCCTCCGGGGCGACCAGGACGGGGACTTCCGGCACAGATGCCGTCGCCTTGGCGGGCAACAGATCGGCCAAGGCGATCGGTCGCCGGCGAGGGGACGGCGCCTCGCGCAGACGGTCGATCGCCTGACAGTGCCGGATGTGCCGTTCCAGTTCGCGGGCCGCCTCGGCGATGGTCGCCACCGCCCCGAGACCCTCGCCGCTCAGTGGCCCGGCGGCTCCCGCCAGGAGAAGCTCGCTGGCGCCACGCACGGCGTTGAGGCAGGTGAACAGCTCGTGGGCGGCGAACCAGGGGCGCGACGGCACCTCTTCGGAGCCGCTCCGACCCGCGATCATCCGCTGTTTCCCATATCCGCGCATCCTTCTCCCGTTTTCGGCGACCCGCGCCCGCGGGGACCCGTGCGGAGGAAGCCGGGAATGGTCCCCGGAAACGGTGGCGTCGGCCGCCTCAGCGCAGGAAGGCGGAGCCGCCCGCCGGTCGAGGCGCGGCGCTGGGAACGTGGACCCAGCGCCGGGTGGCATTGACCGAATAATAAGGACGGTATTGCGGCAGCGCGTCATCCGGGCGAATGGCGTCGGTGACATTGTCCAGCACCAGCACCCTGCCGTCGAGATGGACCGCGAGCACCGCATGATCGACGCCGCGGCGGGTGTCCCGGAGCACGACGATGCGCATCTCCTCGTCGGGCACGCCGAGGGCGCGCAGGCTCACATACTTGAAGATCGCGTAGTCCTCGCAATCCCCCGAGCGGTCGAGGAACTCGAGCGGCGATGCCCAGTAGTCGTTGACCCCGTAGTTGGCCGGATCGACGATGTAGCGATTGCGGTTGGCGAAGCGATTGACGGCATCGAGCTGCCGTGCCCGCGATGCGCCCTTCAGCGAATTCAGCAGTTCCTGCCACTCCCGGACCAGCGGGTCGGGACAGTCCGCTTCGCTCGCCGCACAGCGTGCATAGATCTCGCGTTCTCCGGCGATCCGTTCCAGAACGCCTTCCCATTTCGGCAGCTCCAGCCGGTTCGCCGCCGACAGCGGCATGGTGCCGAGCAACCGCGGGACCGTGGCTCCCGCCGGCTGGCCGAACAGCAGGACGATCGCGAGCAGCAGGAGCGGGGGGATGGTCCGTGGCATCGGCTGTTCCGGAGCTGGTTCGGGCTACCGGGAGCCATGATGCGCACCACCCGTTACCAAAGGTTTAAGGCCACCGGATTCGTTCTCCGTACCGGGGGCTTGACCTTGCCGTACCTGGAACCTCTACCTGCCTGGACAGGGCAACCGTTGGAGAGCGACCATGAAGCTGCGGGTGAAGGGCATGAGCTGTGGACATTGCGCCAAGGCGATTCGCGAGGCGATCCGCGCGGTCTGTGCCGAGGCCAGGGTCGAGGTCGATCTCGAGGCCGGCACCGTCACCGTCGAGGGCACCGACGATCGGGCCGCGATCACCGAGGCCATCGAGGAAGCCGGATACGAGGTCCAGGAAGAGGCGCTGGGCGGCGCCCCGCCGGCCTGAACCGGCGATCGGCATCGGGGCGGGTGCGGAACGGAACCCGCCCGCTGCCACCTTTCCTTCGAAGTCCCTTTCAAGCCGCGGTCGGCTGGGCTAGGTGTAAGGAAGCGGGCCGGCGGGTCCGCCCGACATCGTTCCAGAGCAGGGAGTGCACCGTGAAACGACAATTGGGGATGGTCTCGCTGGCGGTGCTGGCGACGACCCTCATCGCGCCGACCGTCGGTGCCAAGACTCTCGTCTATTGTTCCGAAGGCAGCCCGGAGGGTTTCAACCCGGCCTTCTACACCGCCGGCACCACCTTCGATGCTTCTTCCCGGCAGATCTTCAACCGTCTCGTCGAGTTCGAGCTGGGCACCACACAGGTGGAACCCGCGCTGGCCGAGAGCTGGGAAGTCTCGGAGGATGGTCTCCAATACACCTTCCGCCTGCGCAAAGGGGTGAAATGGCAGACCACCGCGAATTTCACGCCGACACGGGAATTCAATGCCGACGACGTGATCTTCAGCTTCGAGCGGCAGTGGAAGAAGGATCACCCCTATCATGCGATCGGCGGTGCATCCTACGAATACTTCGAGAGCATGGGGATGCCCGGTCTTCTCGACCGTATCGAGAAGGTGGACGACTACACCGTCCGGATCGTACTGAAGGAGCCGGAGGCGCCGTTCCTCGCCAACATGGGCATGGATTTCGCCTCCATCTTTTCGGCCGAATACGCCGACAAGATGATGCAGGCGGGAACGCCCGAGAAGGTCGATCTCGAGCCGGTCGGCACCGGCCCCTTCCAGCTCGTCGCCTATCAGAAGGACGCGGTGATCCGCTACAAGGCGCATCCCGACTACTGGCGCGGCAAGGCGAAGATCGACAATCTGGTGTTCGCCATCACCCCCGACGCTTCGGTGCGCTACCAGAAGCTCAAGGCCGGGGAATGCCAGGTGATGCCCTATCCCAACCCGGCCGATGTGGCGGCGATGAAGGCCGATCCCGATATCGTGGTGATGGAGCAGGAGGGCCTGAACGTCGGCTATCTGGCCTTCAACACCGAAAAAGAGCCGTTCACCGACAAGCGGGTGCGCCAGGCTCTCAACATGGCCACCAACAGGCAGGCGATCATCGACGCCGTGTTCCAGGGTGCGGCCAGGATCGCCAAGAATCCGATCCCCCCGACCATGTGGTCGTACAACGATGCGGTGAAGGACTATCCCTACGATCCCGCCGCCGCCAGGAAGCTGCTCGCCGAAGCGGGCTACCCCGACGGCTTCGCGACCGACATCTGGGCGATGCCCGTGCAGCGGCCCTACAACCCCAATGCCCGCCGCATGGCCGAGCTCATTCAGGCCGACTGGAAGGCGGTCGGGGTGAATGCGGAAATCGTTTCCTTCGAATGGGGCGAATATCTGAAGCGCTCCAAACAGGGCGAGCACGGCACGGTGCTGCTCGGCTGGACCGGCGACAACGGCGATCCCGACAACTTCCTCTACGTGCTGCTCGGTTGTGAGGCGGCCAAGGACGGTACCAACCGGGCCCGCTGGTGCAACGAGCGGTTCGAGGATCTGGTGGTCCGCGCCAAGCGCACCACCGACATCGCCGAGCGCACCCGGCTCTACGAGGAGGCGCAGCAGGTCTTCAAGGAAGAGGCCCCCTGGATCACCATCGCCCATTCCATCGTCTTCATGCCGATGCGCAAGGAGGTGAAGGGCTATGTGATGGATCCGCTGGGCGGCCACAGCTTCTACCCGGTCGATCTGGTCGAGTAGACGCGGCTGCGATCGCGGCGTTTCCCGGGGCGGCTTCAGGGCCGCCCCGTTCCGTTTCGGTCCGGCGGCCGCCGCAGCCGGTTGCGCGAGGGATGGCGGTCGGCATCGCGAAAGCCGAGCGCGTCCTCGGCGATCAGGATGCGCTGGACGTTCTCGGTGCCCTCGCCCACCGTCAGCATGTCGACGTAGGCACGCAGTTTGCCGACCGGAGACTCTTCGGCGAGCGCATAGCCGCCATGGACCTCGAACAGAGCCGCCGCCGCCTTCTTCGCGGCCATGGTGGCGAAATACTTGGCGCGGGCGGCGATGCGATTGGCCTTCTCGCCGCGGTCCATGGTCCAGCCGGTACGCCGGGCCATCAGCCGGGCGGCGTCGGTCATCACTACCGCATCGGCGATGCGTTCCTGCACCATCTGGTAATGGCCGATCGCCCGGCCGCCCACCTCGCGCTCCCTGGCATAGGCGATGGCCCGCTCGAGGCAGGCCCGGGCCAGCCCGACGAGGCGGGCGGAGACCGTGAGCCGCCCGTATTCCAGCGCATTGAGCGCGATCCGCATGCCTTCGCCTTCGC
>JALSRW010000039.1 GCA_026984595.1 Alphaproteobacteria bacterium | reverse complement strand
GCACTGCTGATCGGCCCCGACCAGCCCTGGCTCACCACCACCCAGTTCATGGATGCGGTGACCGAGGAGCTCGGCCGGCGCATGGCCGGCTGAGCGCTCCGCCCGGTCGGCGGCTGCACCGCTGCGCCGCCGCCGCGGGCGCGCTCAGCCGGCCTCCCGGTTCCCGGGAGTATCACTGCCCGGGCGAAGACGGTGGTGGCGCGTCGCGGCCGCTGCAGTGCGGCGTGACCCGCGGTGTCAGCCGACCGCCTCGGTTTTCGGCGTCGAGGAGGGAGCCGGAGCACCCTCTCGACGCTCGCCCGCCGCCGGAACAGCCTCGCTCGCCACCCGGCTCGCCCCGGGCTCCGGGGACGGCGATGCCGCAGCGGTGACATCCTCGGTGCTCGGTGGCCGGTCGGGCAACCAGAAGAAGAAGCGACTGCCCTCGCCCTTGTGGCTTTCCACCCAGATGCGGCCGCCGTGCCGGGCGACGATCTTGCGGCAGAGGGCGAGGCCGATGCCGTTGCCGCCGTACTCCTCGCGGGTATGGAGCCGCTGGAAGATCTGGAAGATCCGCTGCTGGAATTCTTCCTCGATGCCGATACCGTTGTCGGCGACGCAAAACCGCCAGCCTTCCCCCTCGCGTTCCGCGGTAACGGTGATCCGCGGTGCCCGCTCGGAACGGTATTTGATGGCGTTGCCGAGAAGATTGGCGAAAAGCTGTTCGAGCTGGGCGGGGTCGCCCCGCAATGTCGGCAGGCCCGCGAACTCGATCCGCGCCCCGGCCTCCTCGATGGCCGTGCCCAGGCCCCGGACGGTCTCCTCCAGGAGCGCGTTGGCGTCGACGGCAACGAAGGGGCGGCCGCGGGTGGTGATCCGCGACAGATCCAGGAGATCGCGGATCAGGCTCTGCATGCGCCGCGCTCCATCGACCGCGAAATCGATGAACTCGTCGGCTTCGGCGCCGAGCTTGCCGTGGTAGCGGCGCCGCAGCAGCTCACAGAAGCTGGCCACGGTGCGCAGCGGCTCCTGCAGATCGTGGGAGGCGACATAGGCGAACTGCTGCAGCTCCTCGTTGGAGCGCGCGAGCGCTTCGGCGCGGGCGGCGAGAGCCTGTTCGGCCCGCTTGCGCTCGGTGATGTCGCGCAGCACGGCGACGAAGCGCCGATCGGGCAGGCTGGCGATACGGATCTCGAACACGCCGCTCTTCCCGGCTTCGCCGAGCTCGCATTCGAACTGGACGGCGCCGGGTGTGGTCTCGGCCTCGCGCATGGCCCTCCGGAGTCGGGCGGCGACCGCCGCCGGCAGGAGATCACCGAGCCGCTGTCCGAGAAAACGTTCCGGCGGAAACGGCATGGCCAGCGGCAATGCCGCCCGGAAATCGAGGATCCGGCCATCCTGGTCGAGCCGGAACACCGGATCCGGCAGCGCCCGCAGCAGACCCTCGAGCTCCTGGCTGCGAGCCAGCGCCGCCGCCGCCATCTTGCGTTCCCGGCTCACCGCCACGGCGATCACCGCCGACATGCCGGTGACCAGCACCAGATAGCCCTGCAGGGCGGGAACGATGCTCTCCGGTGCCACGCCACGCAGCAGCGGCGTCGGCACGAGGCCTTGGAGAGTGGCGAGCATGGCGATCGATGCGGCCAGCGCGCCCAAGAGGCTGGTCACCCAGAAGCCGTGACGCAGCGCCGCCCAGAGCAGCAGCGGCGCGACCAGGGCGATCAGCGCCAACGCCGATTGCAGGAACAGGAGCACGGTGCCGCCGGCGATGCCCAGGATCAGGGCCGCCCCCTCGGTCAGGGCCATCGGCGAACGCAGCAACGCCGTCAGACGTCTATTGTCGGCGGCGAGCAGCGGTGTGAACAGCATCATCCCCAGGAGATGGGCGCCGAAAGCGGCGAGCGCGGCATCCCGACCGGCGAGCAGAGCCGTGGCCAGGGCCAGCAGCGCCGCCTGCGGAAAGGCCGCACGCAGGAGAAAGGCGAGGTAGCGCTGAACGCAGTCCAGCGGCGCCGTACCGACCGCCTCGCGCCCCAGCGCCTGCTGCGCCACCAGCGGCGCGGCCGCACGCAACAATGCGAGCGGCAGCAGGGCCGGGTTCCAGGGAAGGAAGGGCAGGGCGGCAGCCAGATCGGCCACCGCCAGGGCGAGCATTGCCAGCACGCCGAGACGCCGCCGCTCGCGCCAGGCGAGCCCCAGTACGAGGCCGCCCGCCGGCCACAGGGCCGCGGTCGTACCGCGCAGTGGGCCGAACAGCAGCCAGGCGGCCAGCGCCGCAGCCGCGTAGACCGCAGCCAGCCGCAACAGCCCGGAACGTTCGCGCCCGAGGAGGGTCGACTGCTGCAGCGGGATGGGGACAGAGAGGCCGGATCGCGCCATGGATACCCTTCGCCGGAAGACCGGCCGCGAATCTGGCACGCTTTCGCCAAGATTTGGTTAACGGGCGGCGCTCACGGCTCGAGTTCGCTGTCCCAATACAGGAAGTCGCGCCAGCTCTCGTGCAGGAAATTGGGTGGAAAGGCCCGGCCGTTCCGGTGCAGCTCGAAAAGGCTGGGCACGAAGGGACGGCGGATGGGTCGGATCCCGCATTCCTCGGGCAGGCGGTTGCCCTTGCGGAGGTTGCAGGGGGCGCAGGCGGTGACGATGTTGGTCCAGGTCGTGCGACCGCCCCGCGAACGCGGGATCAGATGGTCGAAGGTCAGCTCCTGGGCGGGCAGATGCCGCTCGCAATACTGGCAGGTGAAGCGGTCGCGCAGGAAGACGTTGAAGCGGGTGAAGGGCGGGCGCCGCTGCAGCGGAACGTACTGGCGCAGCGCGACCACGCTCGGCAGACGCGTCTCGAAGCCCGGGCTGCGGATCACCCGATCGTAGTGGGAGACCACATCGACGCGGTCGAGGAAAATGGCCTTGACCGCTTCCTGCCAGTTCCAGACCGACAGCGGATAATAGCTCAAGGGCTGATAATCGGCATTGAGCACGAGGGCCGGACAGGCCGAGAGCGGCAGCGCGACGTCCGGCCCTGCCGTCATGGCCGAACCATGCCCGCAGCTCCTGGCCGTCGCCACGGGTCGACCGTTGCCGACCGGGCAGTTGCCTGAAAAACCGTCCGCATTCCGTCCCCTGGTCCTCCCCCAGAGCTATCGTATCGGGGCCGCGGTTTCAAGGCGGAGCCTGCCGGATCCCGATCACGCCCGCCAGAATGCCGGCGTGAACAGCACCAGCACCGTGAACAGCTCCAGCCGGCCCAGGAGCATGCCGAAGGCCAGGAGCCACTTGGCGCTGTCCGGCAGAGTGGCAAAGTTGCCGGCCGGGCCGATGATCTCGCCGAGCCCCGGCCCGACATTGGCGAGGGCGGTCAATGACGCCGACATCGCCGTCAGATAGTCGAGCCCGATCAGCGACAGGAGAGTGGCCAGCACCGCGAAGCTGAGGCCGAACACGAAGATGAAGGCGAGCACCGAGATGGCCGCGGCATCGGAGACGGGACGGTCGTTGTAGAGGGCGCGGAACACGCCGCTGGGCTGCAGCAGGCGCTGCATCTGCACCCGCGCCACGGCGTAGAGTACGGTGAAGCGGAACACCTTGATGCCACCGGTGGTGGAACCGGTGCAGCCGCCCACGCACATCAGGAAGAACAGCAGCGCCACCGCGAACGGGCCCCATTGGCCGTAATCGGTGGAAGCGTAGCCGGTGCCGGTGACCACCGCCACGGTGGTGAACAGTGCATGGCGCAAGGCAGCCGCTCCCTCCATCCGACCGTCGAGCAGAACCCAGGCGGTGAGCAGCAGGGCACCACCCGAAAGGATGCCGAGGAACCAGCGCACCTGGACGTCACCGGCGAGGGCGCCGGGATGGCCCCGCAGGGTCTGCACGTAGAGGCCGAACGGGATGCCGCCGAGGATCATGAACAGGATGGCGGTCCATTCGATGGCCGGGTTGCCGAAGCCGCCGATCGAGGCATCGGAGGTGGAATAGCCGCCGGTGGCGATGGTGGTCATGGCATGGGCGGCCGCCTCGAAGGCGGTCATGCCCGCGCTCCAGTAGAGGACGGCGCAGAACAGCGTGAGCCCGAGGTAAACGCCGCTGATGGCCGAGGCCACCTGGCCCGCGCGCGGCAGCACCTTCTCGGACAGATCGGAGCGCTCGATGCGGAAGAGCTGCATGCCACCCACACTGAGCACGGGCAGGATGGCGATCCCCATGACGATGATGCCGATGCCTCCGAGCCATTGCAGCAGCGCCCGCCACAGCAGCAGCCCGGGCGGTGCCAGATCGAGGCCGACCAGCACCGTCGAACCGGTGGTGGTCAATCCCGACATCGATTCGAAGAAGGCATCCGCCGGCGACAGGCCGAACTCGGAAAAAGCCAGCGGCACCGAGGCGAACACCGCGGTCACCGTCCATACCAAGGTGATCATCAGGAAGGCCTCGCGGGCCGAGAGCGGGCGCGAGGGTGCTTTACGGTGCATCAGCAGCAGGGTGATACCGATGAAGCCGGTGCCCCCGGCGCTGACCAGAAAGGCCTCCCAGTCCGGTCGTCCGGCCACCAGATCGACCAGGATGCTGGGGATCATGGCCAGCGCCAGCACGCTCATCACGATGCCCAGCACGAAGGCGATCGGGCCGAGGTCGGAGATCGCCCCTCGCACCCGCCTCGCCGATTTCGCCGTGCCTGCGGTGACCGTGGACGGCCCTTCCCCGCCAAGACTCACCCGGGTCGCTCCTGTCGCTCGCGTGCCCGCAGCTCGGCGCGACGCACCTTGCCGGTGGCGGTCAACGGCAAGGAATCGACGAAAGCCACGGCGCGCGGGTAGAGATGCGCGGCCAGACGGCTCTTCACGAAATCCTGGATGTCGCGGGCCAGCGCCGGATGCGGAGCGAACCCCGGCCGCGGCACGACATAGGCCTTCACGATCTCGCCGCGCAGCGGATCCGGCACTCCGATCACCGCGCACAGACCGACGGCCGGATGACGGGCGAGGCATTCCTCCACTTCCGCCGGTCCGATGCGGTAGCCGGCGCTGTTGATGACATCGTCCTCGCGGCCGAGGTAGGTCACGAACCCATCCGCATCCATGCGTCCCAGATCGCCGGTCAGCAGCCATTCGCCGCGGAACTTCGCCGCCGTCGCCTCGGGTCGCTGCCAGTAGCCCAGGAACATCACCGGATCGGGTGCGCGAACGGCGATCACCCCGGCCTCCCCGGCCGGCAGGGCCTCGCCATCCTCGCCCAGGATCGCCACCTCGTGGCCGGGTACCGCGACCCCCATCGAGCCGGGGCGCGGCGCGAACAGGCCGGCCATGTTGGAGACCAGCAGATTGGCCTCGGTCTGGCCATAGAACTCGTTGATGGTCAGACCGAAACGGCTGCGGCCCCATTCCAGCACGTCACCGCCCAGCGGCTCGCCGCCGC
>JALSRW010000038.1 GCA_026984595.1 Alphaproteobacteria bacterium | reverse complement strand
ATCGCTTGTTCCCGAGCTCTTGCGAGGCTCGATCCTTGTTTGGCATGCTCTGCTCGCGGGGGATTATACCCGGAGCGTTTTATCCGTAAAGCATCAGGTTCCCGCCGTCGACTCTCCGGTGGGGGAAGGGATCAGACGGCGAGCTCCACGGTTTCGCGTTGTCGCTGTGGGCGCTGTGCGAGATAGGTCGTACAGATCACCCGCAACAGCGAGGCGAAATTTCGCACTTCACCGCGCAGTTCCATGATCTCGTCGTAGAGCACGCTCAGAAAGCGCGGTGTCGTGACACCCTCGGCTGCGGCCATCTCGTCGAGAATGTCCCAGAACCGCGCCTCGAGACGGATCGAGGTGACCAGCCCGTTGATCCGCACGGAGCGGGTCACCGCCTCGCACATCCTGGGATCCGTGGAAGCATAGATCCTGCACATGTCAGCCTCCCCTCTGCCATGCTCTGCTCGGTTTCCATCCTGGCCGGGGGCGGGCCCTCCCGCCACTGCCGATCCGCCGTTTCAGCGCACCAGCCGGTAGCCCCCGGGCTCGGTCACCAGGATGGTGGTTTCCCCGGGTTGCGGCTCGATCTTCTGCCGCAACCGGTAGATATGGGTTTCCAGCGTATGCGTGGTGACGCCGGCGTTGTACCCCCACACCTCGTCCAGCAGCACCTCGCGGGAGACCGGCCGGTCGCCGACGCGATAGAGATACTTCAGGATCGCGGTTTCCTTTTCCGTGAGGTGGATCTTCTTGTTGTTGGCGCCCACCAGCATCTTGGCGGCGGGGCGGAACCGGTACGGGCCGATCTGGAAGACGGCGTCGTCGCTGAGTTCGAACTGGCGGAGCTGGGCGCGCAGCCGTGCCAGCAGCACGCCGAGACGCACCGGTTTGGCGACATAGTCGTTGGCGCCGCTGTCGAGGCCGAGAATGGTGTCGGCATCGCCGCCATGGGCGGTGAGCATGAGGACCGGCGCCTTCACGCCGCGCTTGCGGATCAGGCGGCAGAGATCGCGGCCATCGGTGTCGGGCAGCCCCACATCGAGGATGATGGCGTCGAAGGTATGGCCCTCGATGGCCGCGAGGGCGTCCTTCCCGGTACCCGCCTCGCGCACTTCGAGGCCTTCGTGAAGGCGTAGCTGCTCCGCCAGTTCGGTGCGGAACGGTTCGTCATCGTCGACCAGCAGAATTTGACTCGCTCGCGCCATGACAGACGATTCCTTCGCGGCCGGTCCGGGACGGACAGGACCGTCCTGCGGGAAGTCTACTCGCCTTGCGCGCGTGGTGGAAGACGGGGGGACTCACAACTCTGTCACTCCCGGGCCTTGCCGCCATTCGCCGAAATCCGCTAAGCCCGCACCGGGCCGAGGGTGGCGATGCACATCACGGTAACATAATCTTAAGGAAACGGGCGCAGCATGCGCGGCGAACGCACATAGACGAGCGGCAGGAGAAGGTCGGACCACCGCCGGTGACGAAGAGGGGTCTGCGCATACCGTGTTGAAGCCCGGGATCTGGCTCGGAGGGCACGCCATCGGACCGGCCTCTACCGCCGGTACCGGCCCGTTGCCACGACCGGGCTGAGGATTCCTCCGTGTATCTGACCCTGTACATACTGGCCCTCCTCGCCCTGCTGGTCAATGCGCCCGCCGGAGTGTGGGATCCCGCCGCCCGCGAGTTCGTGGTCATCATCGGGGTGGTCGGGCTGTGGCGCTATGGCTGGGGCTTCGTGCATCTGCTGCGCTCCCTCGTCTATCGCCGGCTGGTCTTCCCGCGCTGGCGGCGGGCGGCCGAGCTGCTGGCGGCGAGCGATGCCGCCGATGTCGGCGAAGCCGCGGGGTCGGCCGATCGGGTGTTCCTGATCATCACCAGCTTTCGTATCCGCGCCGAGACCACGGCCGCCGTCTATCGTGCCGCCATCGAGGAGGCGATCCGCTACGGTGGGCCGGTGACCATCGTCGCCTCGATCGTCGAGCTCGCCGATCAGCGCCTCATCAAGGCCATCTTCGCCAAGCTCCGACCTCCCGAAGATGTGCGGCTGGTGTTCGTGCGTCTCGCGCCCAGCGGCAAGCGCGACGCCCTGGCCGCCGCCCTGCGGGCGGTGGCGCGGCGGCGGCCGCGGCCCGACGATGCGGTGGTGGTGATGGACGGGGACAGCCTGCTGGCACCCGGTGCGCTCGCTCGCTGCCTGCCGTTCTTGCGGTTGATGCCGGATCTGGCCGGCCTCACCACCGATGAAGATGCGATCACCGATGGCGGGCTGCTGATCCGTCACTGGCACCGGCTGCGCTTCGCCCAGCGCCATATGCTGATGTCCTCGCTGGGACTGTCGCGGCGCCTGCTGGTGATGACCGGGCGGATGTCGATCTACCGGGCGGAGGTCGCCACCCATCCGGATTTCATCGAGATCGTCCGCAACGACTCGCTCGAGCACTGGCGCCTCGGCCGCATCTCCTTTCTCACCGGCGAGGACAAATCGACATGGTTCTGGCTGCTGGAGCGGGGGCTGCCCATGCTCTATGTGCCGGATGTCAAGATCTGGACCATCGAGGAGCCGCCGGCACGCAGCTTCTTCCGCGCCTCGACGCAGCTCATGCTGCGCTGGTTCGGCAACATGTTGCGCGGCAGCGGCCGGGCCATCGAGCTCGGACCCCGCCGCATCGGACTCTTCACCTGGTGGTGCCTGATCGATCAGCGGCTGTCGATGTGGACGCCGCTGATCGGGCCCACCGCAGCGATCTTTTTCGCGCTCGCGGTGTCGCCGACCTTTCTCTACACCTATCTGCTGTGGGTGGCACTCACCCGGCTGGTGCTCACCTTGGGTTTGCTCACGGTACGCGAGCGGATCAGCGGGCTCTACCCGCTGCTGCTCTACTACACCCAGGTCTACGGTGCCCTGGTCAAGACCTACGCATTGTTCCGTCTCGATCGCCAGCGCTGGACGCGCCAGAACATCGCCCGCGGATCGGCGCGGGGCGACGGACGTTGGCACGAGATCGGTTCCACCTTCGTCCATACATTGGCACTGGCCACCCTGGTCGTCGTCATCGCCTTCCTGACAGGCGCGCTCGAGCTGCCGCCCGGCCTGTCGGGCCTGCCACTCTCCTGAGGGATTCCCATGCAGGCACAGATCGCGCACGAGACGGAAATTCACAGACAGCACATCCGCCTGCGGATTCCCATCGGGGTGGAGATCGACGGCACCCGTTTCCTCACCGACGACTGGTCCCTCGGCGGCTTCGGTGTGAGCAACGAGATCACCTCGCGACAGCCCGGCGAGCGCTTTGCCGTGCGTCTCTTTTTCCCGTTCGAGGAGTTCGAGATCATCCTCCGTGCCGACTGCCAGATGGTCTACGTCGATCCCGACATCCCCCGCTTCGGCTGCAAGTTTCTCGGGCTTTCCAAGGGCCAGCTCGATCTCTTCCGCTATCTTGTCGATGCCTATCTGTCCGGGGAAATCGTCAGCGCCGGGGACGTCCTCGCCATCGCCGCGCGCGAGAACGGGGCAGAGCTGCGTGCCCGGATCCCGGTCCAGGATCCCTTCGCCGAGGAGGAAGGTCTCGGCAGGCGACTCAAGCGGATGCTGGGCTACACCTTGCTGGGCCTCGCCGCGCTGGCGCTGGCCGGTCTCGTGGCGGTGGGGGTGCGCGAGAAATTCTTCGTGATCAAGGCCGAGAACGCGGTGATCTGGGTGCCGGTGGCGGAACTGCGTGCCCCCTATGGGGGCAAGGTGGAGGCGCTGCCGCGCAGGGACATCTACACGCCCGGCGATGGCGTGGTGCAGATCCGCAACGGCCAGGGACGGGTGGCGGTACTGGAAAGCCCCTGCGAATGCGTCCTGCTCGACTGGCTGGTTCCCCCCGGCCAGTACGCGCGCACCGGCGAAGCGGTGGCGGTATTGGCCGCCGCCGACAAGCCGCTGCTGGTGCGTGCCCGGCTGCCGATCGATCGGGCCGCACGCCTCGAGGTCGGCCAGCGGGCCGAAATCTACGTGCCGGGTCGCCGCGAACCGGTGCTGGCGCAGGTCGAGCGGATCGACTTCAAGCCCGGCCTCGCCGCGCTGCGCGGCGAGGCCGGCGGTGCGGCGGCCAGCCGTTACGCACAGGTCGTACTGCGACCGGATCGGCCCTTCGATTTCGAGGATCTCGGTACCCTCGTCGAGGTCCGCTTCCTCTAGAGAACGGCCGCCGCGGCCGCTGCCCGGCCCCGGCCGCACCCCCCGTCCCCGCGGGGCAGGGAAGGGTGTCCGGCTCGTCCTTTTTGACTTCGGACAAGGTTGCGCTGGCGATCCCGCGTAATAGTGTTACGAGGTGATGGGGCGGGCCCATTTCCAGCGGCAGGGAACGGCCGAGATGAACTACGAGCAGATCTTCGTGGATGCCATCGCTCGCATCAGGGCGGAGGGCCGCTACCGCGTGTTCGCCGATCTGGCCCGGGAGGTGGGCCGCTTTCCCAATGCCAGGCACCATCGGCCCGACGGGGTCGGCGAAGTGACGGTCTGGTGCTCCAACGACTATCTCGGCATGGGTCAGCACCCCGCGGTGCTGGAAGCTGCGCGCAGCGCCCTCGAATCCTATGGCGCCGGGGCCGGCGGCACCCGCAACATCTCCGGCACCACCCATCTGCACGTGCTGCTCGAGGAGGAGCTCGCCGATCTGCATCGCAAGCCGGCGGCGCTGCTGTTCACCTCCGGCTATGTGGCCAACGAAGCGGCGATCAGCACCATCGCCCGGCTGCTGCCCGATTGCGTGATCTTTTCCGACGAGCTCAACCACGCTTCGATGATCGCCGGGGTGCGCAGCTCGCGATGCGAGAAGCGGATCTTCCGCCACAACGATCTCACCCATCTCGAGGAACTGTTGGCGGCGGAGCCCCGTGGGCGCCCCAAGCTCATCGTCTTCGAGAGTGTCTATTCGATGGACGGCGATTTCGGGCCGATCGCCGAGATCTGTGACCTCGCCGAGCATTACAATGCGATGACCTACCTCGATGAAGTGCATGCGGTGGGCATGTACGGAGCGCGCGGCGCCGGGGTCGCCGAGATGATCGGCGCGATGGACCGGATCGACGTGATTCAGGGTACCCTGGCCAAGGCCTACGGCTGCATGGGTGGCTACATCGCCGCCTCGCGGGCGCTGGTGGACGCCGTCCGCTCCCACGCCCCCGGTTTCATCTTCACCACCTCGCTGACCCCGGCGACGGTGGGCGGAGCGCTCGCCTCGGTGCGTCTGCTCAAGGGCGAGGAGGGCAGGCGGCTGCGGGCCCGGCACCAGGAACGGGCGGCCCGGCTCAAGGAGCGGCTGCGGGAATCGGGCCTGCCGGTGATGCCCTCCGTGACCCACATCGTGCCGCTCCTGGTGGGCGATCCGGTACAGTGCAAGCAGGCTTCCGATCTGCTGCTCGACGAGTTCGGCATCTACATCCAGCCCATCAAC
>JALSRW010000037.1 GCA_026984595.1 Alphaproteobacteria bacterium | reverse complement strand
TCTGACGAGAAACGGTGCCGTCAACGGCGAGCCCTTGGGCGAACGGATCATCATCTGCGGCCGGGTACTGGACGAGAGCGGACGACCCGTACCCGAGACCCTGGTCGAGATCTGGCAGGCCAATGCCGCCGGCCGCTACATCCATCGCAAGGACCAGCATCATGCGCCTCTCGACCCCAACTTCTTCGGGGCCGGCCGCTGTGTGACCGATGCCGAGGGAAACTACCGCTTCGTTTCCGTGCGTCCCGGCGCCTACCCTTGGAAGAACCACCACAATGCCTGGCGGCCGCCGCACATCCATTTCTCCCTGTTCGGGCCGAGTTTCGTCACCCGACTGGTCACCCAGATGTACTTCCCCGGTGATCCGCTACTGGCCCACGACCCCATCTTTCAGAGCGTGCCGGCCTTCGCCCGCTCCCGTTTGGTGGCCGAATTCTCACTGGATGTGACGGTTCCCGAGGAGGCCCTCGGCTACCGCTTCGACATCGTTCTGCGCGGCCCGCGCGAAACCCCGATGGAGGGCTGAACGGATGCCCGGACAGACTCCTTCGCAGACGGTCGGTCCCTTTTTCGCCTACGGCCTCACCCCCGAACACTACGGGCGCTCGCATCTGGCGGACGGGCGCATCGCCGGCCCCGAGGTGCCGGGCGAGCACATCGTCATCACCGGTCGGGTCCTGGACGGCGAGGGAGCCGCCGTGCCCGACGCCATGCTGGAACTCTGGCAGGCCGACGCGAAGGGACGTTTCGCCCATCCGCTCGGCGGTGGGGAAGCGGATTTCCACGGTTTCGGACGGGTCGGCACGGACGACGAAGGCCGGTTCCGGTTCGAGACGGTGAAGCCCGGCCGCCTGGCGGCGCCGGAGGGCGGGTTGCAGGCGCCCCATGTCGGCCTCATCGTCACCGCCCGCGGCCTTCTCGGTCACCTCTTCACGCGCCTCTATTTCGCCGACGAAGCAGCGGCCAATGCCGAGGATCCGGTGCTCGCCCGCGTTCCGAAGGCGCGTCGCGGCACGCTGATCGCGGCCAGGTGCGAGGCCCCGGGAGGTCCGGTGTATCGACTGGATATCCACCTTCAGGGCGAACGGGAAACCGTATTCTTCGACGTATGAGCGAACGGTCGCGATGACCATACCGGCTTACGCTCCGACTGTCGCGAACGGCTTTGCCGGCGGTCGGGCTTCGGCTAAGGTTGAAGAACCGTTAACGGGCCATATGCTGACAGACCGTTCCTCATGGGGAGGGAGTACGCGCCGATGGCATGGCTGTTGCCGACCCGTCCACATCGCGCTTTGCAGATCCGCAGGGCGACAACCAGCGACATCGCGCAGATCGCCCGGGTCTATGTCGATAGCTGGCGCGAGACCTATGCCGATCTGCTGCCGCGCTCCTATCTGGACGGTCTTTCCTACGCCACCTTCGAGCAGCACTGGCGGCGGACCTTCATGACCCGGGGCTGGGCCTTCGTGGCCGAGGCCCAGTCGAACATCGTCGGCCTGGCCAGCGGCGGACGCTCGCGCCAGCCCGATCTCGCCGCGGGCGAGCTCTACGTGCTCTATGTGCTGCGTGCCTATCAGCGTCAGGGTATCGGCCGCGCGCTCTTCGACGCCTGCCATTACGAACTGGCCAAGCGCGGCCATGGCAGCATGCTGGTCTGGGTGATGGCCGCCAACCCGGCGCGCGGTTTCTACGAACATATCGGCGGCGAGCCGTGCAGCGAGAACGATCTTGAGATCGCCGGTGCCCGGGTCCGCGAAGTGGCCTATGTCTGGCCGGAGTGAGGTGTCGCCGGCCGCTCTCCGGGGTCAGACGCGCGGCAGATAGTCCAGCTCGGCGTTGGGGGTCTTGAGATAACCTCGAACCCAGACGCCCCGTTCATCGTACCACACCTTGCCGGAACGACCGCGATTGGCGGTGAACGTATAGCGCCGCGCCCGGACCCGGCGACCGGGCAGCTCGATCTCCTCGAAATCGCTGCTGCCGACGATCAGTGGTGCGAGCTGCCCCAACCAGGTATCCACGACCTGGTTCTGACGTGCGATCTCGGGGTTCCAGAAGGCGATGTCGGTCATCGCCCCCAGGGGCGCCTTCTGCCTGCCCGCCGGTCCTTCGATGGCCAGCTCCCGCCCTACCAGCTCGGCCCGGAAGCGGGCCTTCTGGCCATCGTCGTCGGTTGTGCCTTCGGCCTCGACCATGGCTCCCCGACGCCAGACTTCGGTGATCTCCTGCTCGAAGCGGAACAGCGTCAGGAAGCCCAGCCGCACGGCCACGTCGACATTGGTGCGAGCCTCGAAGTCGCCGTCGCCCAGCGAGGTGAAGCGCACCTCGTGCACGCCGATCTTGTCCCCCTCGCGAATGATGTCGAAGGCGATATCCGCCGGCATGGCGAACGCCGCCAGCGAACCGAGGCCCGGCACCAGCATCAGCCCGGCGGTACTGCCCGCGATGAATGCGCGCCGACTTGCCGTCCCCTGGATGCGATCCTGCGCCGACATGGTCGACACCCCTCGTTCTCGGCCGAGCCGCTAGACGGTCGGCAACTGCTTGAACCCGGGCGGTACCGGATCCGACGTTTCCCTTTGTTCGATCCGCTCGACCACGGCGAGCGGTGGTCCTCGGCGGCAACGTTCCAGCATCTGTTCGACAACCTCATCCGGTCCGGCGAACAACGCCTCCACCGACCCGTCGCGTCGATTGCGAACCCATCCGGTCAGGCCGAGACGCTCGGCCTCGGCAACCGTCCACGCCCGGAACCCGACACCCTGTACCCGACCGTAGATCCGTGCAATTACGGCGCGATGTGAGGGCATCCGAGTCATATGGAATATAATCGCTGAGCCGCGGGTTGCCTAGCCGTGATACCGGTGATTCGCACGACATGGCACGGAAATTGCCACAGCATCGCAAGGATGCAACCCTCCGTGGGCATCGGAGGGCGCGGACCCGCCCATTCGCAGCTTGCAAGGTTCCGGCAAGTTCGCAGGGGTAGGAAATGCCCAGCGCGAAAGGAGTGGCGATGCGACTACTGTTCGTCGAGGACGATCCCCAGATCGCCGGCGCCGTGGCGCGCAACCTGGAGCGCAGCGGCTTCGCTGTCGATCATGCCGGTACCCTCGCCGATGCGAAGGCCTGCGTCGAGGCGCAGCAATACGATGTGATGGTTCTCGATCTCGGCCTGCCGGACGGCGACGGGCTCGATCTCGTCCGCGAGCTGCGGCACCGCCGCAATCCCCTTCCGGTCCTGGTCCTGACGGCGCGGGATGCGGTCAGCGACCGGGTCGCGGGGCTGGAGGCCGGAGCCGACGATTACCTGGTCAAGCCCTTCGCCCACGAAGAGCTGGTCGCCCGCCTGCGGGCCCTGCTGCGCCGCCCCCGGGACGATCTCGGGGATGCGGTGGCGGTGGCCAATTTGCGCTACAGTCCGGCGGCGGGCACATTCACCGTCGATGCGGGGCAGCCGCTGCTGCTGCCGCGGCGCGAGCACATGCTGCTGGCCGCCCTGCTCCGCCGGCCCGGCCGCGTGGTCACCCGCAACAGCCTCGAGGATGCGATCTGGGACTTCGCGCAGGAGATCGAATCGAACGCACTGGAATCCCACATCTCGCGCCTGCGCCGGCGCCTCGCCCGGGCCGGGGCCAAGGTCGAGATCCGCAGTATCCGGGGTGTGGGCTACCTCCTGCAGCCCGTCTCCTCATGAGCCGCCGTTCCTCGCTGGTCCGGGTGCTTACCCTGCGCTTTGCGCTGGTCGCCGTGCTCGGCGCCAGCGTGGCGACCCTGAGCTATGCACTGCTGAAACCGGTCGAGCTCGAATACGAACTCGACGATGTCGGCCGGGAGATCGCGGAGCGGGTGGTGATGCGCGAGGATGGCCGGCCGGCGAAGATCCTGCTGGAACCGGATTCGCCGCTGCTGTCCCGGCTGGGGGAGATCAACGCCCTGCATCTCAAGGTCTACGACAAGGCCGATGGTCGGGTGCTGTTCGCCTTCGATCACGAGCGCGGCAATTCCAGTAGTGTGGACGCCATAAGTAGCTGGCCGCCGGGCTTCTTCGTGCTCGGCGGCATCACCACCCCACAGCACGAATACGGCTTCATCGACGAGCTGGCCTTCGACAACGGTGCGGTGATCCGGATCGTCGCCCGGCGCGGTCCGCCGCAGGCCCGTGACTACCTCTACTGGATGGCCGCCGAACTGACCATCGAGCTGGGACCGCTGATCGCCACCGTCGCCCTGGTCGGCACCGCGCTCGCGGTGTTCACCGTGCGTCGTGGCCTGGCGCCGCTGGCGGCGATCTCCCGTCAGGCTGCTGCCCTGGAGCCGGGCAGCGCCCGGCGCCTCGACGATCGCGAGGTGCCGGAGGAGATCCAGCCGCTGGTGGAGGCCATGAACCGCGCCCTCGACCGGCTCCAGGACGCCTTCGCCCAGCAGCAGCGCTTCACCGCGGTGGCCGCCCACGAACTGCGTACGCCACTCGCCGCTCTGCGCGCCCGCCTCGACGGGTTGCCGCCCGATCTGGTGGAGCGGGAGGCGCTGTTCGCGACCATCGAACGTATGGGCCGCCTGGTCGACCAGCTCCTGGCGGTGGCCCGCCTCGAGAGCGGCCAGCTATCGACCGACGAGCTTCTGGATCTGCGCGAGCTCGTCCGGGCGGTGATCGCCGAACGCGTACCGGCCGCGCTGCGGGCCGGAAAGGAGCTGGCGCTGGAGGCCCCGGATCGCCCGCTGATGCTGCGCGGCAACCGCGACGCGCTGGAGCGGGCGGTCGGCAATCTCGTCGACAACGCGCTGCGCTTCTCGCCGCCCGGCGGGACGGTGGAAATCCGGCTCGGCGAGGAGGGTACCCTCGAGGTCCGCGACCGTGGTCCCGGCTTCGGCGAGGTCGATCCCGCCGAGCTGTTCCGGCCCTTCGTACGCGGTCGCAACGGTCCACCCGATCCGCACGGGGCCGGGCTCGGTCTGGCGATCGTCCACGATGTCGCCCAGCTCCACGGCGGGCAGGCCTTCGCCCGTCCCCGACCGGGTGGCGGTGCCGTGGTCGGGTTCCGGGTCGCCCTTCTCGGCGAGCCGGCGGCGTAAGCTTTCTGCAAGGAACCTGTAAGGCTTCCACAAGCCGGGTCCTTCATAACCGGGAGCGTCAACGGACATTCCGACTGGAGGACCCCCCAATGCGCAAGATCGGCTTTCTCACCTTCGCTTCCCTGATCGCCCTGTCGGGCCCGGTGCTGGCCGGGCCGAGCTGCAGCGGCCAGGGCGACAAGCTGCCCGAGCAGCAGGTGCGCCAGCAGTACGAAGGCCAGGGCTACGAGATCGAGAAGTGGAAGGTTTCGAGCGGCGGTTGCTACGAGTTCTACGGCTACGAGAACGGCAAGAAGGTCGAGGTCTACATCGATCCCCGGACCGGGAAGATCGTCAGGAAGAACGTCGAGGACTGACGGC
>JALSRW010000036.1 GCA_026984595.1 Alphaproteobacteria bacterium | reverse complement strand
GCAACCGGAGGGGCCGAGGATGGCGACGAACTCGCCATCCTCGATCACCAGGTCGATATCCTCGACGGCGACCACATCGCCCCATTGCTTGCGGATCTTCCGGAGTTCGATGCGTGCCATCTTTCAGCCCTTGATTCCGCCCAGCGACATCTGCACCAGGAACTTCTGGCAGAAGATGTAGAGGAGGATGCTGGGAAGGATGTAGAAAACGGCGACCGCGGCGACGATGCCGTAATCGACCCCCATGATGTCCTCCGAAACCCAGAAGATGTAGAGGCTCATCACCCAGTTCTGCTTCTCGAACAGCAGGGTGCGCACGAACACGTATTCCTCCCAGCCCTTGATGAAGGCGAACACCCCCACCGCCAGCATGCCCACCTTGACCTGGGGCAGCACCACCTGAACGAAGGCCTGGCGGCGCGAGGCGCCGTCGGTCATCGCACTCATCTCGATGTCCCAGGGAACGGCGTCGAAGAACCCCTTCATGATGAAGATGGAGAAGGGCAGCTCGAGGGTGGTGATCACGAGGATGACGCCGGTCAGGGTGTCGAGCAGGCCGACCCAGTACATGAGGAGGAAGATGGGGATGATCAGGGTCATCGCCGGAAAGGCGTGCAGCACCAGCAGCCCCTGCAGGAGGCCACCGCGGGCCGGGAACTGGAAGCGCGACAGGTAGTAGGCGGCCAGGGTGGAGACGAACAGCACCAGCACGGTCTGGGCCAGGGCGAGGGCCAGCGAGTTGCGGAAGGCGGTCCAGACCGAGGGGAACTGGGCGGCGGTGGTGGCCTCCCCGCGCAGCTCCTCGACGATGTTGGGATCGACCAGGAAGCGGTAGTTCTGCAGATGCAGGTCACGGCCGACGAGGATCAGCAGAGCGAGCAGGGCGATCCCGGCGATCGCCGCCGCCCCGATCAGCAGCCGGCGGCGGCTTTCGGTGAACAGGCGCAGGATGCCGAAGCCCACCACCGCCGGTACCAGCACCGCAGAGGCCCGCCACAGCACCACCGATTCGACGCCGCCCGTCCGTGCCGAGACGGAGATCGTGAACATCCAGAAATAGGGCAGGATGATGGGCAGCGAGACGGCCACCAGAAAGGCGATCAGCAGCGACTGGCCGGTGGTGCGGCGGATGCGCGAGCGGCGGGCCAGGGCCTCCCATTCGCGAGCGCTGCTGCGGGCGGCGAGGGTCATGTCAGTGCACCTCGATGCGCGGCGTCTGCAGCAGCCGCTTCATGTCGAAAAACCGCCACATCGAGAGCGCGAGGGCGATGCCCAACAGTACCAGCATCAGGGCCAGCGCCGCGCCATAGGCGTACTGGCCGCTCTCGAAGGCCCGCTTGTAGACGTACAGGGCGTAGACGGTGGTGTCGTAGAAGGGGCCGCCATCGGTGATCAGCCAGATGTATTCGAAGCTCACCAGCAGCGAGAGGGTCTGGTAGACGGTGATGAAGGAAAGCGGCCAGCGGATCGCCGGCAGGGTGATGTGGCGGACGATGGCGAGCCCCCCGGCGCCGTCGGCCCGGGCGGCGTGAAAGAGATGTTCGGGGATCGCACGGATGGCGCTGGTGAAAATGATCATCCCCATCGAGGCACCGATGAAGCCGTTGGCGACGATGATCAGCAGCAGCGGGTGATCGTTCATCAGGTCGATGGGGCCGATGCCCACCGTGTGGATCAGGATCTGGTTGAGGAGCCCGCGCTCGTTGGGATCGATGGCCCAGGCCCAGAGCAGGGCGTAGATCACCGAAGGGCTCATCCTCGGCAGCAGCCAGACGGAGCGGAAGAAGCCGCCCACCCGCTCGGGCACGGCGGTGGTCACCAGCGCCAGCAACAGGCCGAAGGTGACGTTGAAGACGGCGAGCGTGCCCAGCACGTACATGAAGGTGGTGACCAGGGTCTGGGCGAGACGCCGGTCGCGGGTGAACATGCGCTCGAAATTGGCGGTGGTCAGCTCGTGGATCTCGAGGGTGCGGCCCATGTCGGTGAAGGCGACGAAGATGTCCACCAGCACCGGGGCGATGAAGAAGAAGAAGAGGAGGACGCAGGCCGGCCCCAGAAAGACGATGGCGTTGATGCGCTGCCGCTCCCGGCTGGTGGCCCCGTATCCTGCCATCTGTGCGCTGCTCCGAAGAAGGGGCGGGCGGCGGAACGCCGCCCGCCGCCCGCACCGGTGACACCCCGATCAGTCGAGCAGGATGACCTCGTCACCCAGCTCGCTTTCCAGCTCGTCGAGCACGAAGCTGGTGGCCTCCTTGGGATCGAGACGGCCGGTCTCGACCGCCTGGATGCCCTTGTAGATGATCGCGTTGAACTGCCCGACCCGGGCATGGTTGGGCATGAAGGTGGTGTATTCGAGCATCGGCGCGGCGGCCCGCAGCGCCCAGCCTTCCTTCTGGAACTCGGGCAGGCCGAGCTGGCTGAACTTGATCGGCAGATGGCCGGTGGTCACCGCATGCTTGGTGTTGAGATAGGGCTGGCTGGCGAGGCCGATCAGATATGCCGCGAGCTCCGGATATTTGGACTTGGGCGACACCACGTAGATGATGGGGTGCGAGAGGTTGGCCGGCCTGCCGCCCTTCTTCTCGGGCGGGCTGTGCAGCCAGCCGATGGCGTTGAAATAGTCCTCCGGACCCTTGAAG
>JALSRW010000035.1 GCA_026984595.1 Alphaproteobacteria bacterium | reverse complement strand
TCTGCGGCGGCACGTTCCAGATGCCGTGGAACTTGATGAAGGCGGTGCGCTCGGTGCGGAAGGAGGCATGCACCGAATCCCAGGACCAGGAGGTCATGTTGGCGGGGATGACGCCGGCATCGACGCTGTATTTGAGCCAGTCGTAGAAGGCGTTGAGGGCGCGTTCGCTGGCCTGCAGCTTGCCCTTCTCCTCGTCGTAGGGATCGAAGCCGAAGCTGGCCATCAGCATCTGGAAGTCGGGGCCGACATTCGGCCGGTGGACGATGCCGTATTTGGCGGCGCCTGCATCGACCACTTCCTTGGCCAGATCGGTCAGGTCGTAGATGGTGAATTCGCCGCTTTCGACCATCTTCGGCAGGCCGTCGATGAACTCCTCGGATTTTCCGATCTTCCGCAGCATCTCCTTGTCGTAGAAGAACATGCGGACTTCGGTGTCCTGCGGGATGCCGTAGCGGCCGCCCTTGTATTCGACCGACTTCCACAGCGACGGAATCACATCGGAATAGAATTCCGGATTGGCGGCGATGTGGTCGTCGAGTTTCCTGGCGTAGCCGGCCTCGACGAAGGCCCCGATCCATTCATGGGCGGCGACATAGAGATCCGGCCCCTTGTCCACCGCGAAGGCCTTCATCAGATCGAGGGCGTCGGCGTCGAAGCCCTTGGCGTTGTTCTCGAACAGGTCGATCTTCACCCGCAGATCGGAACCGGACGCCTCCAGCATGCGATTGAGCTGCTCGGCGGCGGTGACGATGTTGCCCGCCCGCAACGGCCCCGAGCGGTCGGCCCGCGACCAGAGCTTGAGTGTGATCTCCTCCGCGGTCACCGGCCCGGGCACGGCCGTGCCCAGCACGGCCAGTGCCGCTGCCGCCGTCAGCAAGGTCTTGATGTTCATGGAACCCTCCCTGAGTTCGCTCGTCCGTTGCTGCGAAGGCCGATTCGGCCGGGATCGGCTCCCGAGGGGAATGCCGTCCGGCGCAATGCCATGGCAGAACGAGATGGCAGACCGATGACGGTTTTCCGTCCACGGTCTTTCCGCATCCGCTCCGTCGGCTGCCTCCCCCGTTGTCGCGCCCGTTGGAACGCGAGGTGCAACACGGTACGTCTACGGAATGCACATTCCAGAGGTTCTGTAAAGGCCGCTCAGGGGCCGCCGGCATCCTCCCGGAAGATGCGGTAGGCGCCATGGGCGGTGGCCAGCAGCGGCCCCTCGGCATGCTCGGCCCGCAGCTCCATGCTGGCATGGGCGATGGAGCGGCCGAGATAGTCGAGACGCCCCAAGGCCACGGCTTTCCCCGCTTCCAGCCCGCGCACGAAATTGGTGGCCAGACTGATGGTGGCGATGCGCGCAGCGTCCGCGGCCCGGGCCAGCACCGCGAGGCCGCCGGCGGTGTCGAGCAGCGTCAGGGTGACGCCGCCATGGCCGATGCCGTACTGGGAGAGATGCTGCTCGCCGATGTCCAGCTCGACCCGCACGTCGAGATCGGGCTCGAGATAGGAGCGGTAGCCGACGAGCTGCTGGAACGGGCCGGTGGCCCGGGCAAAACGTCGGTGCGCGCGCTCGATCTCGTCCATCGCCTGGCCTCCCGGCTGGTGTTCGCCTTTTGCGGAAGGCGGCGGCGGGTGTAAAGGGCCGGCGGCCACCGGGAGAGGAGCGATGAGCCGTCTCGACAGTTTCATCCGGCGCCTCGAGGCGCAGCGGGCCTGCCTCGATCTCGCCTGCGCGGCGATCGCCGGGTTGCCCGGTCCGGTGCTGGAGCTGGGTCTCGGCAACGGTCGCACTTTCGACCATCTGCGGGAACGGCTCCCCGATCGCGAGATCTTCGTGTTCGAGCGCGAGCCGCGACCCCATCCCGCCTGCTGGCCGGACGCGGATCATCTGATCATCGGCGATCTCGCGGAGACGTTGCCGCGGGCGGGGCGCTGGCTGCCCGCGCCGGCGGCCCTGGTGCATGCCGATCTCGGCACCGGCGACGCGGCGCGCAATGCCCGTCTGGCCGCCTGGCTGGCGGGCGAGCTGCCGCCACTGGTGGCGCCGGGCGGCATGGTGGTCAGCGACCAGGAGCTGTCCGCCGCCCCGCTCGCGCCGCTGCCTCCGCCGCCGGCTATTCAGCCGGGGCGGTATTTCCTGTATCGTCGCCGTCGGTCCTGAACACGGGCAGCAGGCGATGGCGGCGGAAGAGGAGTTCTGGGTTCGCTTCTGGGGGGTGCGCGGCACCGTGCCCTGTCCCGGTCCCGAGACCGTGCGCTACGGCGGCAACACCTCCTGCGTGGAAATGCGCTGCGGGCGCAACCGGCTGATCTTCGATGCCGGCACCGGCCTCCGCATGCTGGGCCGGGAATGGGAACGCAACGGCATCCTCAACCGCGCCCACATCTTCCTCACCCATACCCATGCCGATCACATCAACGGCCTGCCCTTCTTTCGCCCGGCCTATGTCGAGCACAACTGTTTCGAATTCTGGTGCGGCCATCTGCTGCGTCAGGGGCTGCGCATCAAGGATGTGCTGGGTGCCCTGATGCAGCCACCCTACTTCCCGGTGCCGCTGGACATCATGCATGCCTGTATCGCCTTCCACGATTTCGACGCCGGCGCCACCCTGGAACCGGTCGACGGGGTACGGATCCGCACCACGCCGCTCAACCATCCGGGAGGCGCCACCGCGTATCGGGTGGAATTCGCCGGACGGGTGGTCTGCTACGTGACCGACACCGAGCATCGCGAAGGGCGGCTCGACGCCAATCTGCTGGCGTTCATCGACGGCGCCGACATCGTCATCTACGACGCGACC
>JALSRW010000034.1 GCA_026984595.1 Alphaproteobacteria bacterium | reverse complement strand
GCCGCGTCGTGTTCCAGCATGGCGACATAGGGAGCGAACACCGGGATGAGCGGCAGGGCGATGGCCACGCCGACGGCGCGCATCAGGAGATTGCCGACCGGGGCGCGCCGCCCCGGCGGGGCGCTGACGGCGGTGATCACCACCGGGGCGATGCCGCCGCCGAGATTGGCGCCGAGCACCAGGGCGAAGGCCGCTTCGGGGCCGATCACCCCGTGCCCGGCCAGGGACATCACCAGCAGGACCGTGGCCAGGCTCGAATGGGCGAGCCAGGTGATGAGGGCAGCCAGCAGCACGGCGATCAGGGGCTCCCCGGTCAGGGCCTGGATCACCGAACCCAGGAGCGGGCTGTCGCGCAGCGGCGCGGTCGCTTCCAGCAGCAGGCGGAGAGCCAGCAGCAGCAGACCGAGGCCGATGCAGAAACGTCCGATATGGCGCCGGATGCCCGATTCGGCGCTCATGAACAGGACCACGCCCAGGGTCACCAGCAGCGGCGACAGGCCGTGCGGCTTGAAGGACAGGATCTGGGCGGCGACGGTGCTGCCGAGATCGGCGCCGAGCATCACCGCGAGCGCCCCGAGGGTGGCCAGCACGCCGCGGCTCGCCAGCGAGCTGACGATGAGCGCGGTGGCGGTGCTGCTCTGGAGAAGCGTGGTCACCGCCAGTCCGGCGAAGAAGGCACGGAGGCGGTTGCCGGCACCCTGGGCGACGATGCTCCGCAGGCGCGCGCCGAAGGCCCGGGTGATGCCGGTGCGGATCATGCGCACCGCCCACAAGAGCAGTGCGACACTGCCGATCATCTGCAGCAGGAGAGCCGTGGCGCTCATCGGATTCCCGTCGTTTCCCGGTTCGGCGGCGGCCCGGTTTATGACAGTTCCGTGACAAAATCCAGCACACCGGCCGGATAGGGCACGACCTACGCCGCGCCCCGTGCAGAACGCGGCTCCACCCCCGCCCCGTGCGCCGCCGCCGATGCTGGAAGCGCCGTGCGGGCTGCGCTAGCTTGGCCCCCATGAATGCGAGCGCCGCGCCCCGCCTGCTGATCGTCGACGCCTCGGGCTACGTGTTCCGGGCGTTTTTCGCACTGCCGCCGCTGACCCGGCCGGACGGCCTGCCGGTCAATGCGGTGTTCGGTTTCTGCAATATGCTCCTGAAGCTGATGCAGGAACATCCCGAGGACGACATCGTCGTCGTCTTCGACACCGGCAAGCCAAGCTTCCGCAACGAAGTCTACACCGAATACAAGGCCAACCGCGAGGCCCCGCCCGAGGAGATGGAGCTGCAGTTTCCGCTGGTGCGCGAGGCGGCCAGGGCCTTCGATCTGCCGGTGCTGGAACTGGAGGGCTTCGAGGCCGACGACATCATCGCCACTCTCGCCCGCCGCGCCCGCGAGGAAGGGCGCGAGGTGGTGATCGTCTCCTCCGACAAGGATCTGATGCAGCTCATCGGCCCCGGCATCTCGATGTGGGACCCGATGAAGAACCGGATGATCGGCCCCGAGGAGGTGATCGAGCGGTTCGGGGTGCCGCCGGAGCGGGTGCGCGATGTGCTGGCGCTCGCCGGCGATCCCTCGGACAATGTCCCCGGGGTGCCCGGCATCGGCGTCAAGACCGCAGCCCGGCTCATCCGCGAGTTCGGTTCGCTGGAGGCGCTGCTGGCCAATCTCGACGGGATCCGCCAGCCCAAGCGGCGCCAGGCGCTGATCGAGAATGCCGACAAGGCGCGCCTGTCCTACGAGCTCGTGGGGCTCGAGGACGACGTGCCGCTGCCCTTCGATCTCGCCGATTTCCGCCGCCGCCGGCCGGATCCGGCCAAGCTCCTCGCCTTCTTCCGTGAAAACGGCTTCAAATCGCTGATCGCCCGGCTCGAACAGGTGGCCGAGGAGGCGGCCGCCGAGCATGCGCGCGCGGCCGGCGCGGCCCATGCACCGCAGTTCGCCGGCATTTTCGATCTCGCGGCGTTGCGCGATCTGCTCGACAGGGCGGCGGAGATCGGGCTTCTGTCGATCGATCTCGAGACCGACGCGCTGGCCGTCAACCGGGCGCGCATCGTCGGCATCTGTCTCGCCGTCGAGGCCGGGCAGGGTTTCTATCTGCCGCTCGAGCATGTCGACGATTTCGGCAACCGCATCCCCGGCCAGCTCGACTTCGAGGAGGTGGCACCGCTGCTGGCGCCGGCGCTCACCGACGCAGGGGTGCTCAAGATCGGCCACAATCTCAAGTTCGACATGGCCATCCTTCAGCGCCACGGGCTCGCCGTCACCCCTCATGACGACACCCTGCTGGTCTCCTACGTCCTCAACGGCACCAGCCACGGCCACGGCATGGACGAGCTGGCCAACCGCTATCTCGGCTACGAGACCATGTCCTACACCGCATTGTGCGGCAAGGGAGCGTCGCAGATCACCTTCGATCGGGTGCCGATCGAGCCCGCCGTCGCCTACGGCGGCGAGGACGCCGAGGTCACCCTGCGGCTCTGGCAGACGCTCCGTCCGCAACTCGTGGAGGAGCGCATCACCCGGGTCTACGAGGGGCTCGACCGCCATCTGGTGCCGGTCATCGCCGCCATGGAACGGCTCGGCATCCGGGTCGATACCGCCCGGCTGCGGGAGCTTTCCGACCGCTTCACCGAGCGCATGGCGGAGCTCGAGGAGGAGGCCCACAGGCTCGCCGGGCGCCCCTTCAATCTGGGCTCGCCCAAGCAGCTCGGCGAGGTGCTGTTCGACGAGCTCGGTCTCGATGGCGGCGGCAGGAAGACGCGCACCGGCGCCTGGTCGACCAGCGCCGACATCCTCGAGGAGCTGGCCGCCCGGGGCCACGAGCTGCCGCGGGTGATCCTCGAATGGCGCCAACTCCAGAAGCTCACCCGAACCTATTGCGATGCGCTGATCGAGCAGGTCGATCCGCGGACCGGACGGGTGCACACATCCTACAATCTGGCGGCCACCTCCACCGGCCGGCTGAGTTCCAGCGATCCCAACCTCCAGAACATCCCGATCCGCACCGAGGAGGGGAGGGCGATCCGCGCCGCCTTCGTGCCCGAGGACGGCTATCTGCTCTTGTCCGCCGACTATTCGCAGATCGAGCTCCGGGTGGTCGCCCATGTCGCCGATGTGCGTCCCCTCAAGGAGGCGCTGGCCCAGGGACTCGACATTCACGCCGCGGCGGCGGCACGGATGTTCGAGGTGCCGGTGGACGAGGTGGATTACGAACTGCGGCGGGCCGCCAAGGTGATCAATTACGGTATCATCTACGGCATCGGGGCTTGGGGTCTGGCGCAGCGTCTGGGCATCCCGCAGGAGCGGGCGCGGGCCTATATCGAGGCCTATTTCGAGCGCTATCCCGAGGTCCGCGCATACATGGAACGGACCAAGGAAGAGGCCCGTCACAGGGGCTATGTCACCACCCTCTACGGCCGTCGCTGCTACATTCCCGACATCAATCACCGGGTGCCGTCACGGCGGAGTGCGGCCGAACGCCAGGCCATCAACGCGCCCATCCAGGGCACCGCCGCGGACATCATGAAGCGGGCCATGATCCGGGTCGCCCGCGAGCTGGAGCGGGCCGGCTCCGGCGCACGGATGCTCCTGCAGGTCCATGACGAGCTGGTGTTCGAGGTGCCCGAGGCCGAGATCGAGGAGACGGCGGCGCTGGCCCGCAAGGTGATGGAGGGTGCGGCCCGGCTGGAAGTGCCGCTGGTGGTCGATGTCGGCTGGGGCCGCAACTGGGAGGAGGCCCACTAGCGCCTCCGGCGCCGGCCGGTCACTTCGCGGCGCCGCGTCCCGCACCGCCGGCAACGCGCAGGAGATCCAGCAGGCGGCCGGACAGCCGGCCGTAACGCAGTGCCTCGTCGATGCGACGATCGAGAAAGGCCCAGGTATCACGACATCCTTCCGACTGGTCCTCGAGCCAGTAGAGCAGGGTGGCGACCAGGATGCCGGCCAGCAAGGCACGTCTCGTGTAATAGTCGATCTCCCGCCGCTCGCCCGCGGGAAACCCGGCGGCTTCCCAGATGCGATCGACGGTACGCCAGAGCGCCGTGATGCCGCCCGGCAGATTGTGGGGCAGGCCGCGGGCCAGCACCGCCCGGCGCACCGCTTCGCGGTGCGGGGTCAGGGCCTCGAAGCGGGCGCGCACCAGCCGCGCGATGCGCCGTCCCACCGGCAGCCTGGAGAGGTCCTCGCCCTCCAGGCGGGCCAGCATGTGGCGGTCGGCCCAATCGTCGAGCCAGTCCAGCAGGCTGTCGCCGCCACGGGGAAACAGGCGCCGGGCGGTGGCCGGATCGATCCCCGCATCGATCGCCGCGTTGCGCAGTGTCTGCGAGCTCCAGCCGTCGAACGCGGCATGCATGAGCGCAGCTTCCAGGATGCGGTCCTTGCGCGCCTGTCGTTCCTCGGCCGGATCGCTCACTGCGGTTCCCCCTGTCTTTCGAGTGCCGCGAGAAGAAGCTCCATTTTCTCTGCCGGAGTGAGATAGCGCAGATCCGGCACGCGCATCAAAAAGAGAATGCCACCGGTAGGGTCGATGCCGTTCCCGGCCATCGCGACGGGGAACCGGATCGGGAGCGAACCGCGGCGGCCGCTCCGGTCTTGCACTGCGTCGCGGAAAGCTTTATGTGAGCAGCGCCCGCTCGCGCGGGCAAGGGTGTGTGCGTCCCAAGTCCAACCGCTGCCAGAGGAGTTCGAGCCATCATCGAGGTCACCGTTCGCGACAACAACATCGACCAGGCGCTGCGTGCGCTCAAGAAGAAGATGCAGCGCGAGGGGCTCTACCGGGAAATGCGGATGCGGCGCTTTTATGAAAAGCCGTCCGAGCGGCGGGCCCGCGAGCGTGCCGAGGCCATCCGCCGCTACCGCAAGCTGATGAAGAAGCGGATGGAACGCGACGAGCTCTGAGTTCGGCGCACCGCCACCAGCCTATCGCGAGCCCGCCTTCGGCGGGCTTCGTCGTTTCACCGCCGGCTCAGCCGGAAAGACGCCGGATCCAGGCCGCCAGCGCGGTCAGCAGCCCCGCCAGTCGCTCGCGGGTCTCGGCATCCCGAAGATTGCCGTCTTCGTCGAATTTCTCGCGCGCACTGCCGATCGCGACTTCGGGGCGGAACAGCACCTGCGCTCCGAGCCCGGCGAGCACCGGCCGCAACTGCCATTGCGCGCGGATCGCCCCGGTGACGCCCGGACTCGCTCCGACCACCGCCACCGGTTTGTCGAGAAAGGGCTGCCGCGGTGGCCGCGACACCCAGTCGATGGCGTTCTTGAGCACCCCGGAAAAGCTGTAGTTGTATTCGGGCGTGGCCAGCAGCAGGGCATCCGCGGCACGGATCTCCTCGCGAAGGGTCTCGACCGCCGGCGGGAATCCCTGCTGCTGCCGCAGATCCTCGTCGTAGAGCGGGATCCCGCGCAGCTCGGCGAGGGTCACCCGCATCCCGGCGGGGGCGAGCTCGGCCGCCGCGCGC
>JALSRW010000033.1 GCA_026984595.1 Alphaproteobacteria bacterium | reverse complement strand
CGTCGCGAAGCGGCGCTCGAGCTGGGCGCGGAGCAGGCTTTCGCCGATGTCGCGGAACTGCTGGAGGCGACCGGCGGAAAGGGCACCGATCTCGTACTGGAGGCCACCGATTCCGCGGCGGGTTTCGAGGCCGCGGCCACCGCCGCCCGCATCGGCGGAAGGGTGGTGCTGGTGGGCATTCCCGAAGGCAACCGCTACGGGCTGGATGCGGCCCTGGCGCGCAGGAAGGGGCTCACCGTCCGCTTCTCGCGACGGATGGGACATGTCTACCCCAGGGCCATCGATCTGGTGCGGCGACGGCAGGTGGATGTGCGTCGCATCGTCACCCACCGTTTTCCGCTGGCGCGGGCCGAGGAGGCCTTCGCCATGCAGGCCGCACGCCGCGAGGGCATTCTCAAGGCGGTCCTCTATCCCAACGGAACCGCGATCTCGGAAAGCAGTACAACCAGCGAGGGAGGTTTGTCATGAAACGACGGGATCTGCTGGCAGCGGGTACCGCGCTGGCACTGGTCACGGCAGCGGCCGGCGAGGCCGCGGCCTGGACCCTCGAGGAGGCGGCGGCGCCCTACAAGGGTACCACCATCAAGGCCCTGTTCCTCGACCGGCCCGGCTACCGGGCGGCCATCGAGATCCTGCCCGAGTTCGAGAAGCGGACGGGCATCGATGTCACCTGGGAGATCCTGCCCTACGAGAACAGCCGCGAGCGCGAGGTCCTCGACTTCACCGGCGGCACCCAGGAGTTCGACGTCATCCTGATCGACGTGGTATGGATCGGCGAATTCGCCGATTCCGGCTGGGTCGTGCCGATGGAGGAGTTCTACAACGATCCGAAACTGGCCGATCCGGATCTCAACCTCGAAGGCTTCTTCCCGATCCTGCTCGAGAGCTTCGGCACCTGGGACGGCAAGGTCTACGGCCTGCCCTTCGACAACTATTCGGGTCTTCTGTTCTACAACAAGTGCCAGCTCGAGGAGGCCGGCTTCAGCGGCCCGCCGGAGACCTGGGAACAGCTCCTGAACGAATACGGACCCAAGCTCACCAAGCCCGAAGAGAACCGCTACGCCTTCGCACTGCAGTCGCGGCGCGGCGAGACCCAGTCGGCGGACAGCTTCATGCGCGTGCTCTGGCCGTTCGGCGGCTCGCTCCTCGACGCGAACTTCCGCTCCAACCTCTTGTCGCCGGAGAGCCAGGCAGGCCTCGAGTTCCGCCAGGCTCTGATGAAGTACATGCCGCCCGGAATCGTCGATTACGACCATTCCGAGGCCGTCAACGCCCTGGCTCAGGGCCGCGTGTCGATGATCACCGAATGGTCCGCCTTCTACGGCACCCTGACCGATCCCGCCCAGTCGAAGATCGTCGATTGCCTGGGCGTGGCGCCGGAGCCCAAGGGGCCGGCCGGCCTCAAGCCGGCACTGGGCGGCTTCTCCCTCGGGGTCAGCGCCTTCTCCGATCCCGCCAAGCAGGCGGCGGCCTGGCTGTTCATCCAGTGGGTGACGAGCGAGGCCAAGGCCAAGGACTACATCCTGGCCGGCGGCGTGTCGGGGCGGATGAAGCCCTACGAGGATCCGGCGATCAAGAGCAAGTATCTCTACGTCGAGCCGATGGTCCTCTCCTGGCAGGGCGGCGTGCCCGATTTCCGCCCCCGCTTCCCCGAATGGCCGGCGATTTCCGAGATCATCGCCGAATGGGGAACCAAGATGATGCTCGGCGAGGTCACCACCGTGGAGGGTGCGAAGGAGATCGGCACCCGCATGGAGGCCATTCTCGATCAGGCGGGCTACTACAGCGGCAAGAAGAAGCTGCTCAAATAGGGGCCGTGGGCGGGCGGGTCCGGCATCTCCGGACCCGCCCCTGCCCGGAGTATCCGGCATGACCGAAAACCTGAAATCCCTGGCCGATCGGGCGCTCGGCGAAGTCGCCGCGGTGTTCGCGCGGATGCCCGAGGATGCCGCGGATCCGCTGATCGAGGCGATCCTGGGCGCCCGCCGCATCGCCCTTTACGGGGTCGGGCGCGAGGGGCTGCAGATGAAGGGCTTCGCCATGCGCCTCTTTCATCTCGGCCTCGACGCCCATGTGGTGGGGGACATGACCACCCCTCCCCTGGGCGCGGGCGATCTGCTGATCGCGAGCGCCGGGCCCGGCGCCTTCTCCACCGTGCTGGCGCTCTTGGGAGTGGCCGGCGCGGCCGGCGCCCGCACCGCGGTGATCACCGCCCAGCCGCAGGGCGAAGCCGCCCGGATGGCGGATGTGGTGACGCATCTTCCGGCCCAGACCATGGCCGATGATCGCGGCGGCGCCTCCGTGCTGCCCATGGGCAGCCTCTACGAGACCGCGCAGATGGTCTTCTTCGAGCTCGTCGTCCTGAACCTTCGCGACCGGCTGGGCGAGACCGCCGAAACCATGCGCGCCCGCCACACCAATCTCGAATAGCGCAGATGGTCCGGAGACGCCGCGAACGCTGGGCACCGCTCGCCTTCCTCGCCCCCGCCGTCATCACCCTCCTGGCAGTCGGGCTCTATCCGCTGATCCTGGCGGTGATCACCTCCTTCCGCCAGTATCTGGTGACCAAGCCGCGCGCCCCGCGCGATTTCGTGGGCTTCGACAATTACGCGACGGTGCTCACCGATCCCACCTTCTGGGAGAGTCTCGGGCGCACCTTCGAGTTCCTGCTGATCGTCCTGCCCATCGAACTCGCCCTCGGGCTGGGCATCGCCCTTCTCCTGCACAAGCCCGGGCTCGGGCTCCTGCGCACGCTGACCCGCGTCAGTCTGGTCATTCCGCTGGCCACCACCTTCGCCGTGGTGGGGCTGATCGGCCGCCTCCTCTTCAATCGCGAGTTCGGGGTCGTCAACTGGTTCCTGTCGCTTGTCGGGATCGCCCCGGTGGAATGGCTGGGGCAGCCCGGCACCGCCTTCGCCAGCGTCGCCCTCATGGACATCTGGCAATGGACCCCCTTCGTGGCGCTGGTGCTGCTGGCGGGGCTCACCATGGTACCGCCGGAGATCGAGGAGGCGGCGCGTCTGGAGACCAAGAACCCTTGGAAGGTGCTGCGCTACATCCAGCTCCCCTATCTGCTGCCGGGGATCACCGCGGTGCTGATCCTGCGGACCGCCGACATCCTCAAGCTGTTCGACCTCGTCTTCGTGATGACCCGCGGCGGGCCGGGCTCGGCCACCGAGCTCATCTCCGTCTACATCCAGCGGATCGGCTTTCGCGTCTTCGATCAGGGCATCGCCTCGGCCCAGGCCATTCTCCTGCTGATCCTGACCATCATCCTCTCACGGCTCTACATCCGCCTCGTCTACCGGGAGGTGGAGGCATGAACCGCAAGCTGCCCGGACGCCTCGCCCATGCCGCATTGCTGCTCCTGGTGCTGGCGGTGGCGGTCTTCCCCTTCTACTGGATGGTGCTGACCTCCATCAAGACGACCGCCGAGACCTTCGCCTATCCGCCGAGCTTCGTCCCCGCCCAGGTGACCCTCGAGCATTACCGGGTGGCACTGGCCGAAAAGGGCGTGGGGCCGAGCCTCGTCAATTCCCTGATCGTCGCCCTCGCCACCACCTTCCTGGCGATCCTCCTGGGCGCACCCGCGGCCTACGGCATCGCCCGCTACGAGTTCCGCATGAAGCGCGATCTCTGGTTCTGGTTCATCTCCAACCGCATGATCTCGCCGATCTGCGTGGCCCTGCCCTTCTTCCTGATCGCCCGCTCGCTTCGCATGCTGGATACCTACACGGTGCTGGTGCTGCTCTATCTGACCTTCACCCTGCCCATCGTGGTCTGGATCTGCGCCGATCAGTTCCGCTCGATCCCGAAGGAGCTCGACGAGGCGGCCCGGCTCGACGGGCTCTCGCGCTTCCAGATCTTCACCCGCATCGCCTTGCCGCTGGCGCTGCCGGGAATCGCGGTTTCGGCCATCTTCTCCTTCATCTTCTCCTGGAACGAGCTCCTCTACGCGCTGATCATGACCCGCTCCAAGACCCGCACGGCACCGGTGGCGGCGACCTCCTTCATGAGCGGCTACGAGCTGCCCTGGGGCGAGATCATGGCCACCGGCACCCTCATCGTCCTGCCGGTCATCCTCTTCGCCCTGCTGGTTTCCCGCCATCTGGTACGCGGCCTGACCATGGGTGCCGTCAAATAGGGAGGGAAAGCCCGTGCCTTCCTTCGTCGAACGCTTTTCGGTGACCGGCAGACGGGCGCTGGTGACCGGCGCATCGAAGGGCATCGGCCTCGAGATCTGCCGGGTGCTGGCCGATGCCGGGGCGGATATCGCCGCCGTCGCCCGCGATGCCGAGGGGCTGGCCGATGCCTGCCGCGAGGTGGAGAAGCTCGGTCGCCGCTGCGTGATGATCACCGCCGATCTCGCCACCATCGAAGGGCCGGGCGAGGCGGCGCGGGCCGCCGAGGAGGCCTTCGGCGGCATCGACATCCTGGTCAACAACGCCGGCATCGCCCTCGTGGCGCCGATCACCGAGGCCAGCGTCGAGGACTGGGATCGCACCATGGCGGTCAATCTCCGCGCCCCCTTCCTTCTGGCCCGAGCGCTGGTGCCGGGAATGATCGCCCGCGGCCACGGCAAGATCGTCAATATCTCCTCCCAGACCGGGGTGATCGCCATGGAGGAGCATGCGGCCTATGCCGCCTCCAAGGGCGGGCTCAACGCGCTCACCAAGGTGATGGCGGCGGAATGGGGCCGTCACAACATCCAGGCCAACGCCGTCTGCCCGACGGTGATCCTGACGCCGATGGGCCGGAAGATCTGGAGCCCGCCCGAGAAATCCGGCCCGGTGCTGGCCCGCACGCCCCTGGGCCGCTTCGGCGAGCCCGTCGAGGTCGCCGATCTCGTCCTCTATCTCGCCTCCCCCGCCTCCGACCTCATGACCGGCCAGACGATCCTCCTCGAAGGCGGCTACACAGCGCTTTGAGGGGGTTAGCCGTCCTTCCGAACACGAAACCCCGCAGTTGAACCCGAGTAGTGTCATAGCCGAAGCAGCACAACACGGACTCGGGAAAGAACATTACAGGGCAATTGAAGCCTTTCCTATGAGAGACCTCCCCTGAATCCGCCGGAATGGAGGTGACGGCCGGGCTGCCGGTGTGTGGGTGGCGGTGCGAGGGCGGAGGTCCGACTTCGATCCTCGTCCCTCGCGGTGTTCCGGTTTTCGTTCCGCCATCGGCCGGGTGGCAGGTGGATTCCGCCCGCGACGGTCAGGTCACGTGTTCGGGCAGGGTGAGTGCCCGAGGTCGGCCCCCCGCTTCGAAAGCTCGTCCCGAGCCGCAGGCGCCGCCCGAGCGTCAAAGCGCCACAGCCTGTTCCGATCCGGCGTCCTGCCAGCGAGCCCCGCAGCCGGGAACCGGCGAACGCGCAGATCGTTGCGAAGAAGCGGCTCCGCCTTCGGATCCGAAAGATTCCACCAGGCCTGCACCAGCAGCGCCTTGATCGGAACCCGAAGCGGATAGCTCGGCCG
>JALSRW010000032.1 GCA_026984595.1 Alphaproteobacteria bacterium | reverse complement strand
GTCGCCCCCGGCACCGCGGCTTCGGCTGAAAGCGCGACTCAGCCGGTTTCCTCCCCGCCCTGCTCCGCACACCACTGGGCATAGCTCAGACGTCGCAGGGCGAAGCGCTCGCGGGTGCGGCAGTAGAGATCGCCGCACAGCCGGCCGACCGGCCGGTAGCGCTCGTAATCGATACGCAGGCGCTCGGCGTCCAGCAGCCCGTCGCGGATATGCGCCCCCACCACCTCGCCGATCACCAGCTCGCGGCTGGCGCCGATCCGCATCAGGGTGAACAGGCGGCATTCGAGTGCCGCCGGCGCCCGCGCCAGACGGCCGGGCCGGACATGGCGGCTGGCCACGAGCTCGAGCCCGAGAACCCCGGGCTCGCTGGTCCCGGCCGGGAAATCGACCGCGCACAGATTCATCGCCTCGGCCAGATCCTCGTCCACCAGATTGATCACGAACTCGCCGGTGGCGTCGATATTGCGACCGGTGTCCTTGGAGGTGGTGCGGTCCCGCCGGTCGAGGCCCAATACGACGAGCGGCGGATCCTGCCCGAAGGTATTGAAGAAGCTGTAGGGCGCGGCATTCACCACGCCCTCCGGGCCGACCGTCGTCACCAGCGCGATCGGCCGCGGCACCACCAGTGCGGTCAGCAGCTTGTAGCGCTGCCGCGCATCGAGCTCGGCAAAGGCGAGATCCACCGCTGCTCCTCCCCCGTTCGACGCGCCGGCCCCGCCGGCGCCGTACAGGCCCGGAAACTGGCCGGGCGCTGCGAGGGCGTCAACCGCGGCGGCGGGTCACGCCGGCGGGCCAATTGTCAGGCGAATGCCCGACCGGGCTTGACACCGAGCTTTTTGAGGATGATCGCAAGCGGGCAGAAACCGGTGATCGAGGCCTGTGCCATGTTGAGACCGACGAATGCGGTCAGCAGCAGCCACCACTGGGAATGCAGCACGGCGAGTGCGACGCTCACCAGGATCACGATTCCGGCGAACAGCATCACTGCACGATCGATGGTCATGGCCAACTCCTCCGTTGCGCGGGCACCATTGATTTAGTATGTCCTAATACACATGCAAGAGGCAGACCCCATGCGCCCGACGATGTCAGCACTGTGGATTGCCCTCGCCCTCACCCTCGCGCGCACCGCTGCCGCCGAAGTATACGTGGTGCAGCCGGTCGAGGTCACCGACCGCAAGGTCGTCTTCGCCACCGTCGAGAGCGTCGACCGCACGGTGGCCCGCGCCCGCATCTCGGGCACCCTCGAGGAACTGGCCATCGACGAGGGCGACGGTGTCACCGAGGGACAGGTGCTGGCGCGTATCGAGGATCCCAAGCTCCGGCTCGAGCAGATCGCCATCGAGGCCCAGATCAAAGCCCTCGAAGCCGAGCGCGGCCTCGCCCGCATCGAGCTCGACCGCGCCCGCACCCTGCGCAAACGCAATGCCGTGCCGCAGGCGCGGCTGGACGAAGCGATGGCCAATTTCCGGGTGATCGAGGCCCGCATCGCCGCCGAGGAGGCACGGCGCGACGTGATCCTCGAACAGCTCGAGGAGGGCAAGGTGCGAGCCCCGGTGGATGGCCGCATCCTCAAGGTGCACGTCACCGAGGGCACGGTGATGATGCCCGGCGAGGTGCTCGCCGACATTGCCACCGAGCGCTACATCCTGCGCGCCAGGCTGCCCGAACGCCACGCCCGCTTCGTTGCCGAGGGTGACACCGTGTGGATCGGTCCCCGCGGCCTCGGCCCCGGCGAAACGATCGGAGAAGGGCGCATCATCAAGGTCTATCCCGAACTCGAAGCGGGGCGGGTGGTGGTCGATATCGAAGCCTCCGGGATCGGCGAATATTTCGTCGGTGAACGGGCCCGTATCGCGGTCGACACCGGCACGCGCACCGTCTTCCTGGTACCGCCCGCCTATGTCGGCCAACGCTTCGGCATCGATTACGTGATCCTCGAAAGCGGCGAGGAGGTGATCGTCCAACGCGGCATGCGGCGGGACCAGCGGCTCGAGATCCTGGCCGGCCTGGAAGCGGGCGACAAGCTGGTGCCGGTCGGGACGGCGCGATGAACCAGCGGCGCCAGGTTCCGCTCGGCCTGTCGGGGCACCTGACCAAGGCCTTCATCCAGTCGCCGCTGACGCCGCTGCTCCTGCTCACCGGCCTCGCCATCGGCGCGCTCGCTCTGTGGGTGCTGCCTCGCGAGGAGGAGCCACAGATCTCGGTGCCGATGGTCGACATCTACGTCCAGGCCAACGGCCTCAAGGCGGTCGATGCCGTCGAGCTGGTGACCAAGCCGCTTGAGGACATCGTGAAAAGCATCAAGGAGGTCGAGCACACCTACTCGCAGACCCGCGACGATCGGGTCATCGTCACCGCCCGCTTCTACGTCGGCACCTCCGAAGACGACGCCATCCTGCGGGTGCACGAGCGGCTCCGCGCCAATTTCGACAAGCTGCCGCTGGGCATTCCCGAACCGCTCATCGTCAAACGCGGCATCAACGATGTGCCGATCGTCACTCTCACCCTGTCGCCGCGGCCCGATCTTGCGCCCGACGTGCTGCACCGCTGGACCGACAACGCCCTCTACAACTTCGCCGAGGAACTGCAGCACGAGCTGGTCAAGACCGATGATGTCGGCCTCACCTTCATCGCCGGCGGCCGCCCCGACCGCATCCGCATCGAGCCCGATCCCGAGGCCATGTCGCTTTACGGGGTGACCCTCGAGCAGCTCGTCGAGAAGATCCGCAACGCCAACCGCCAGTTCCTCATGGGCCGGCTCCGGGAACGGGACCGGAGCCTCGAAATCCTCGGCGGTCAGACCATGCGGGGCCAGACCGACATCGGTCTGCTGCTGATCACCACCCGCGACGGCCGACCGGTCTACGTCAAGGACGTGGCGACCATCGTGGTCGGCGCCAAGGAAACGCTGGATCGGGTATGGACCCTGTTGCCGGACGAATCGGGCGAGCTCCGGAGGCTGCCGGCGGTCACTTTGGCCATCGCCAAGCGACAAGGAGCCAATGCGGTGGTGGTGGCCAAGGAGCTGCTGCAGCGCCTCGATACCCTCCGCGGCCGGCTACTGCCGGACGACATCCGGGTCGAGGTCACGCGCAACTACGGCCGCACGGCTTCGGACAAGGCCAACGAGCTGTTCTTCCATCTGGCGCTGGCAACCGTCTCGATCGTTCTCATCATCGCCCTGTTCGTCGGCGTCCGCGAGGCCGTCGTCGTCTTCGTCACCATACCGACCACGATCCTGCTCACCTTCTTCGCTTCCTGGGTGATGGGCTACACCATCAACCGGGTGAGCCTGTTCGCGCTGATCTTCTCGATCGGCATCCTGGTCGACGACGCCATCGTCGTGATCGAGAACATCGCCCGCCACTGGCGGATGGACCCCGAGGGCGACCGCAGGGAGGTGGCGATCCGGGCCGTGGCCGAGGTCGGCAACCCGACCATCGTCGCCACCCTGACCGTGATCGCGGCGCTGCTGCCGATGATGTTCGTGAGCGGCCTGATGGGGCCCTACATGGCACCGATCCCGGCCAACGCCTCGGCTGCGATGCTGTTCAGCTTCTTCGTCGCGGTGATCATCGCCCCGTGGCTGCGGGTCCACCTCGGTCGCGGCCGGCACGCGGCCCCGGCCGGCGAGCTCGGCCAGGAAGGCATCGACTGGATGGGCCGGTTCTACATGCGGATCTCCCGGCCGATACTTGATTCCCGGCTGCGCTCCCTGCTTTTCCTGCTGGTCGTGGGCAGCGGCATGATCGCCGTGCTGTTCCTTTTCTACACGGAAGACGTGACGGTGAAGCTGCTTCCGTTCGACAACAAGTCGGAAGTGCAGGTGGTCGTCGACCTGCCCGAAGGCAGCACTCTGGAAGCCACCGAGCGCACCCTGTTCGCCCTCGCCGATGCCATCAAGGATACCCCCGAGCTGGTCTCCATCCAAGCCTACGCCGGGACCGCCGCTCCCTTCAACTTCAACGGGCTGGTGCGCCACTACTACGTCCGCAAGAGCCCCGAACTCGGCGACCTCGCGATCAATCTGCTTCCCAAGGAGGAGCGCCGGAGGACCAGCCACGAGATCGCGCTCGACATCCGTTCACGGCTGACGAAGGTGGCGGTGCCCGAGGGCACGGCGATCAAGGTGGTGGAAGTGCCTCCGGGGCCGCCGGTGCTGTCGACCCTGCTCGCGGAGATCTACGGCCCGGACGCCGAGACCCGCCGCGCCTACGCGCGCAAGGTCCGGCAGATCTTCGAACAAACGGACTTCATCGTCGATGTCGACGACAGCTTCGGCGTCGCCCCGGAGCGCCTGCGAATCCGCATCGACCAGCCCAATCTCGACTATTACGGGGTCGAGCAGCAGGCGGTCTACGACACCATCCAGGCGCTGTTCGGCGGCGTGGTGGTCGGCTATTCGCACCGTGGCGGCGGCGCCGATCCCGTCGAGATCGCCATCCGTGTCCCCGAAAAGGGCCGGCAGATCACGGAACGGTTGCTCTCCACCCCGATCCCCGCCCGCGGACCGGCCGGCATCGCCACCGGCAATGTCGAGCTCGGCGATGTGGTGACGGTGACGCGCGAAAAGGCGAGTCTGCCGATCTTTCGCAAGGACGCGGTATTCACCGAGATGGTGATGGGCGAGGTGGCCGGACGTTTCGAGGCCCCCATCTACGGCATGATCGCCGTCGCCAAGGCACTCGATCGGATCGAGGACTGGGGTCCGGCGGGACCGCCCGTGATCCGTCTGCACGGCCAACCGCTGGACGAGCGCCAGCCGGCCCTGCTGTGGGACGGCGAGTGGGAGATCACCTATGTCACCTTCCGCGACCTGGGCGCCGCCTTCATGGTGGCGATGCTCGGCATCTATCTGCTGATCGTCGGCCAGTTCAAGAGCTTCAAGGCGCCGCTGGTGGTGATGACGCCGATCCCTCTGACCCTGATCGGCATCCTGCCCGGGCACTGGCTCCTCGGTGCCCACTTCACCGCCACCTCGATGATCGGCTTCATCGCCCTGGGCGGCATCATCGTCCGCAACTCGATCCTGCTCGTCGACTTCATCCGCATGGAGCGGGCCGCCGGCCGGCCCTTCGAGGAGGCCATCCTGCTGGCCGGCGCGGTACGCTTCAAGCCGATCTTCCTGACCGCCGTCGCCGCCATGGTCGGCGCCGCTTTCATCCTGCTCGACCCGATCTTCCAGGGGCTGGCGGTGTCGCTGATCTTCGGGCTCGCGGTGTCGACCGCTCTCACTCTGCTCGTGATCCCCTCGATCTACATGGTGATGCGCGGCCCCGGTCCCTTCTTCAAAAAGATGCCCGAGGATGCCGTCTGATCCCGGAGCGCGGCGACCGCCCAGTGCCGATGCCATCGCCGCACTGGCGGCGGAAATGCTGGCGGCCCTGCCCTCCCCGTTCGCCGAGATGGTGGCCGAAATCCCGGTCCGGGTGCAGGACTGGCCGGATGAAGCGACCCTCGAGGAGATGGGCATCGAGG
>JALSRW010000031.1 GCA_026984595.1 Alphaproteobacteria bacterium | reverse complement strand
TCGCCGCCATCCTCGAGGGGCGGAGGAACCAGGAGCCCGATCCGCCCCCGCGGGAAGAGGGCAGGAACGAACCCCGACCCGCCCCGCCACCGCCGCCAGCGGCCGCGGCGGGCGCGCGCCCCCGGGACGACGGGAACGAACCCGGGCAAGACGCCTCCCGCAGGAGCGGCACCCCGAGGCGCGGCACCGCCGCCCGTACCGCCGGGGGCAAACGCGGACCCGGAACCTCCGACGCCGGCTCCGAGGCCGCCGCGGGTGACACGAACGAACCCGGGGAGGGCACCCCATGCCGCCATCCCGGGACCGTGCTCCCGCACACGCATCCCACCCGCCCGGAGCCCATGGCGGGGGCCGCAAGGGCCGCGGGGAAGAGCGCCGGGACCATCGTGCGGGGCACGAACGAACCCGGGAAACCGCAAAGCGGCCGCGCAACGCTCCCGCACCTCCCCGCCGCGTGTTAGGAAGCGGGGCGACCGACGCTGCCGTCGGGCAAGGGCGATGCCGCCACGGCTCCGGGAGGCCCCGATGTGACCTCGGCGATGGACCGGGAACTGCGCGAGGCGCCCGAACGGGTGCGGGCCCTGCTTGCCGCGCACCATCGCCCCTATCGGGAGCTGGCGCGGGCGCTGCGCCGCGACCCGCCCGCCTTCCTGGTGACCATCGCCCGCGGCAGCTCCGACCATGCGGCCACTTATGCCGCCACCCTGTTCGGGATCCTCGCCGGACGGCCGACCGCCTCCCTGCCCCCTTCCCTGATCACCCGTTACGGCGCCCGACCGGAGCTGCGCGCCGCCCTGGCGCTGGCCATCTCGCAATCCGGCCAGAGTCCCGACCTGTGCACCGTTCTCGAATACGCCCGCGACGGCGGCGCGCGGTGCGCCGCCCTGGTCAACGATACGGCCTCGCCCCTGGCCGCGCTCGGCCATCATGTGCTGCCTCAGGCCGCCGGGCCCGAGCGCAGCGTCGCGGCCACCAAATCGGTGCTCTGCACGATGGCCGGGATCGCCCTGCTTGCGGCCCTCTGGAGCGAGGACGAGGGGCTGCGGACGGCCCTGGGCACCCTCCCCGATCGCCTCGCCGAGGCTCTCGCCTGCGACTGGAGCGCCGCGCTGGCTCCCCTGGAGACCGCTTCCAGCCTGTTCGTGGTGGCCCGCGGGCCGGCGCTGGGGATCGCCCGCGAAATCGCCCTCAAATGCAAGGAGACCGCCGGCCTCCATGCCGAAGCGGTGTCCGCGGCGGAGGTCCGTCACGGACCCCGCGCCGCCCTCGGCCGAGGAGTGCCGGTGCTGGCGCTGGCCTTCGAGGACCCGGGCGGTGCCGACAGCCGGGCCTTCGCCGCGGAGGTGGCGGCAGCCGGCGGCAGCGTGCTGACGGCGGCGGTCGCACCCGGTCCGGGACTGCATCTGCCGCTGCCGCCGCCGCTCCATCCGCTGCTCGATCCGCTGGCGGCATTGCAGGCCTTCTATCCGCTGGCGGAGGCTCTCGCCCGGGCACGCGGGCGCGATCCCGACCGGCCGCCCGGCCTCGCCAAGGTGACGCGGACGGTGTGAGCCCCGAAGGGGCAGCAGAATGCGGTCTCCCGGAACGGTGCCGCGCCTTTCCGGCATTTTCGCGCGGGACCGCGGCTCCGTCGGCTTCAACCGTGGCTTCCCGGCCCTCCACCGGGGGCCGGCGGCGACTTGACTTTCGCCGTGTTTCTGGAAGGTTGGCCGCGGTTCTGGCGCAAGCAGCGGGAACGAAGACCGGCCGCGCGATCCGCGAGCGGGTCGTGACGGCCGCCGGGGTCCGGGGGAGGTCGCAGTCCAGCGCGTGGGGGATTCATCAGCCGAGGGTGCCGCATGCCTGAAGCCGTCAAAGCCTATGTGAGATATGTCGATGCGTTCAATCGCGTCGTCGGGCGGGGTGCCATGTACATGATCTTCGTGATGATGGGCATCCTGCTGCTTTCCGCCCTTTCCCGTGGCCTGCTCGGCATTTCCTACATCTGGGTCGTGGAGATTTCCCAGTTCCTGCTGACCGCCTATTACATCCTGGGCGGACCCTATTCCGTGCAGCTCGACGGCCATGTCCGCATGGACGTGTTCTACAGCCGATGGTCGCCGAAGACCCGGGCCACCGTCGACGCCGTCACCTCCTTCTGCGTACTCTTCTATCTCGTCGTGCTGCTGATGGGCGCCATCTCCAGCACCAAATACGCGATCCAGTACGGGCAGAAGAACTACTCCGCCTGGGCGCCCCCGCTCTGGCCGATCAAGGTGGTGATGACCTTCGGCATCCTGCTGATGCTGATGCAGATGCTCGCCGTCTTCTTCCGGGACGTGGCGAAGGCCCGGGGGGAGTCGCTCGAATGAGCTACGAACTCGTCGCCCTTCTCATGTTCGCCTCGATGATGCTGCTGCTGTTCACGGGGCAGCGGGTGTTCGGCGTCATCGGTTTCGTGGCCACCGTCTTCTCGCTGGCGCTGTGGGGCGAGGGCGCCTTCGAGATGCCGTTCAACGCCAGCTTCGTGCTGCTGAACTGGTATCCGCTCGTGACCCTGCCGATGTTCATCTACATGGGCTACATGCTCTCGGAATCGGGCATCGCCGACGATCTCTACCGCATGTTCCATGTCTGGTCGGGGCCGGTCCGGGGCGGTCTCGCCATCGGCACCATCGGCCTGATGGTGATCATCTCGGCGATGAACGGGCTGAGCGTGGCCGGCATGTCGATCGGCGCCAGCATCGCCCTTCCCGAGATGCTCAAGCGGCGTTACGACAAGGTGATGGTCACCGGAGTGATCCAGGCGGGCAGCTCGCTCGGCATTCTGGTGCCGCCCAGCGTGGTGCTGGTGCTCTACGGCATGATCGCCCGCCAGCCGGTGGGTCAGCTCTGGCTCGCCGGGGTGTTTCCGGGGCTGCTGCTGGCGGGGCTGTTCATCGCCTACATCGCCATCCGCTGCTGGCTGCAGCCCGATCTCGGCCCGGCGCTGCCGCCCGAGGAACGCAACGTTCCCTGGCGCGAGAAATTCCGCCTGTTGCGCGCCGGCATCCTGCCCTTCCTGATCTTCTTCCTGATGACCGGCCTGTTCCTGATGGGCGTCACCAGCCTCGTCGAGAGCTCGGCCGTGGGGGCCGCGGCGGCGACCCTGGCGGCGATCATCAAGCGGCGCCTCACCTGGCAGGTGATGGAGGAGACGATCCGCAAGACCCTGAGCATAAGCTGCATGTTCATGTGGATCATCCTCGCCGCGCTGAGCTTCGGCGCGGTGTTCGACGGGGTCGGCGCCGGCAAGGCCCTGCAGTCCCTGTTCGTCGAGCGTTGGGAGCTCGATCCCTGGACCATCCTCATCATGATGCAGCTTTCCTTCATCCTGATGGGCATGTTCCTCGACGACACGGCGATGCTGGTGATCGTCGCCCCCCTCTATGTGCCGCTGGTGCGGGCCCTGGGCTTCGATCTCATCTGGTACGGCGTGCTCTACACCATCACCTGCCAGATCGCGTACATGACGCCGCCTTTCGGCTACAATCTGTTCCTGATGCGGGCGATGGCGCCACCGGAGATCACTTTGGCCGACATCTACCGTTCGATCGTTCCCTTCGTCGCGGTGATGATTCTCGGTCTGGCCCTGGTGATGATCTTCCCCGAGCTCGCCACCTGGCTCCCCAAGGAAGTTTATTCCCGGCGATGATCCCGTTACCCTGTGGTCCCGAAGCGGGGTATTCCGGACCTGCGTGCCACGAGAACGCCAACGCAAGCAACGTTTCGAACTAGGGAGTGCGGAAGGATGACCGATCAGCAGAAACCCGGGACGGGTGTCAAGGTCAGCAAACGCGAATTCATCAAGAAGGCGGGTCTCACCACCGCCTCGGCGGCGGCCGCCAGCGTTGTCGCGGCACCCTATGTCAAGGCTCAGAAGACCATCCGCTGGCGGCTCCAGACCTACGCCGGCTCGGCGCTGGGCCAGCATGTCATCAAGCCGCAGATCGACGCCTTCAACAAGGCCGCCAACGGCGAGATGGTGATCGATCTCTATTTCGCCGATCAGCTCGTGCCGCACAGCGAGCTGTTCCGGGCGGTGCAGAACGGCACCATCGACGCCTGCCAGAGCGACGACGATTCGATCCAGGCCCCGGTCGATGTGGCGGTGTTCGCCGCCTACTTCCCCTTCGCCTCGACCTACAGTCTGGATGTGCCGGCGCTGTGGAACTGGTACGGGCTCAAGGAGATCTGGGAAGAGGCCTATGCCGAGGTGGAGAACGTCACCTGGCTTTCCACCGGCTCCTGGGATCCCTGCAATTTCGCCACCACCAAGCCGATCCGCTCGCTGGAGGACTTCAAAGGGCTGCGGCTCTACATGTTCCCCACCGTCGGCCGCTTCATGCAACGCTTCGGCGTGATTCCGATCTCGCTCCCCTACGAGGACGTCGAGGTGGCGGTCCAGACCGGAGAACTCGACGGCGTCGCCTGGTCCGGCATCACCGAGGACTACACGGTGGGTTGGGCGGACGTCACCAAATACTATCTCACCAACCCGGTCTCGGGTGCCTGGGCCGGCTCCTACTTCGTCAACAGCGAGCGCTGGGCGGAAGTGCCGGAGCATCTGAAGACCCTGTTCCGGATGTCCATCGACCAGTCGCACTACTACCGGCTGCACTGGTACTGGTGGGGCGAGGCCGAATACCGCGTCCGCGGCGGCAAGCTGGAGCTGACCTCGATCCCCTCTTCGGAGTGGAAGAAGGTGCAGGACGAGGCGCTCAAGTTCTGGGACGAGATCGCCGCGCAGAGCGAGCGAAATGCCAAGGTGGTCGAGATCCTCAAGAAGTACGTGGCGACCATGGAGGCGGCGGGACCGCCCTACCGCTGCGCCTGAGCGGCGGATGTGTTCCGCGGAGGCGCCGTCCCGCCGGGGGCGGCGCCTTCGCCGCTTGATGGGCCTCCGGCGCCCGATTATGGTCGCCGGCGGCAACGCGCGGGCGTAGCTCAGCGGTAGAGCACGGCGTTTACACCGCCGGTGTCGGAGGTTCGACTCCTTCCGCCCGCACCAGCCCGTACAGCGGCGTTCGCGCTCCCTCGCGGTTCGGGGCAGGCTTGCTCGCCCCCCGCGCGGGTCTATACTGCGCCGCAGGAAGAATGGTGGCGCCGGTCGATCGCTGCACCGCAACAAGACGTGGAGGGAAGGATGGCGACGGCTCTGGAGGATGTGCGCGTTGCACTCGGGGATCCGCGTCTGCTGCGCGAACAGTGCTACATCGACGGGAGCTGGGTCGAGGCCGATGACGGCCGCCGGCTGGAGGTGACCGATCCGGCCACCGGCAAGGTGATCGGCAGCGTGCCGCGGCTCGGGGCGGCGGAGACCCGCCGGGCGATCGATGCGGCGGCCCGCGCTCTGCCCGAATGGCGGGCGATGACCGCCAAGGAACGCTCCGCGATCCTCCGCCGCTGGTACGAGCTGATCCTCGAGAATGCGGAGGATCTCGCCTATCTGATGACCCGCGAACAGGGCAAGCCGGTGAACGAGGCCA
>JALSRW010000030.1 GCA_026984595.1 Alphaproteobacteria bacterium | reverse complement strand
TCCCCGCCCCGGAGTGGTGCGCGCCGGTCGCCTCCGCTTCGACGGCCAGGAGCTCCTCGAGCTTTCGCCCCGGCGCATGCGCGAGCTGCGCGGCTCGCGCATCGGCATGATCCTCCAGGATCCGAAGTTCTCGCTCAACCCGGTGGTCCGGATCGGCCCCCAGATCGAGGAGGCGATCCGCGTCCATCGCCGCCTCGGCCGCAGGGAGGCCCGGCGGCGCGCTCTCGAGGCCCTGGAGGCGGTGCGCATCCGCGATCCCGAGCGGGTCTGGCGGGCCTATCCCCACGAGCTCTCGGGAGGCATGGGCCAGCGGGCGATGATCGCCATGATGCTGGTCGGCGAGCCCGATCTGCTGATCGCCGACGAGCCCACCTCCGCCCTCGATGTCACCGTCCAGCTCCGGGTCCTGGCGGTGCTCGACGATCTCGTCACCCGGCGCGGCATGGGGCTCCTGTTCATCAGTCACGATCTCAATCTGGTCGCCTCCTTCTGCGACCGGGTGCTGGTGATGTACGCCGGACGCATCGTCGAGAGCATCGAAGCCCGGCGCCTGCAGGAGGCGAAGCATCCCTACACCCGCGGCCTGCTCTCCTGTCTGCCGCGGATCGGCGAGCGGGGCCGGCCGCTGCCGGTGCTGGTGCGCGACCCTTCCTGGGCCGAGGATCCCGTGCCGTGATCGAGCTGCGCGATCTCGAAGTGGTCTTCGGCCAGGGCCGCGACCGGGTGCAAGCGGTGCGTGGCGTCTCCTTCACCGTGCCGGCGGGCGGTGCCTTCGGCCTGGTGGGCGAGAGCGGCTCCGGCAAGACCACCGTGCTGCGGGTGGTGGGGGGTCTGATCGAGGCCAGCGGCGGCGCCGTGCTGGTGGACGGACGGCCGGTCGGCACCCGCCAGCCGCGCAGTCTCCGGCGGCGGGTGCAGATGGTATTCCAGGATCCCTACGGCTCCCTGCATCCGCGCCACACCGTCGACGACATCCTGCGCGAGCCCTGCCGCATCCACCGGCTGGGCGGGGTGGAAGCGCGCATTCCCGAGCTGCTGCGGGCGGTGGGGCTGGGGCCCGAACACCGTTTCCGCTACCCCCACCAGCTCTCCGGCGGCCAGCGCCAGCGGGTGGCCATCGCCCGGGCGCTCGTGCTGGAACCCGAGGTGCTGCTGCTGGACGAGCCCACCTCCGCCCTCGACGTCTCGGTGCAGGCGGAAATCCTCAATCTTCTCGCGCGGTTGCGGCGGGAACGCAATCTCACCTTCCTGATGGTCAGCCACAATCTGGCGGTGGTGGCATATCTCTGCGAGCGCATCGCCATCATGAACAACGGCCGCATTCTGGAGGAGGCCCGGGTCGAGGATCTGGCCGGCGGCACCCTCGAGCATCCCTACAGCCAGCAGCTCCTGCGCGCCAACCAGGGCTACGATCCCGAACTCGCCCGCAGTCTGGTGGAATACGACTGAGCTCCCACGACAGGAGACATCGCCGGCTGCCTCGCTACCCGGACGGGTAGTGCGGCCGAGCACCGCAGGCGATTGTGGCCTCTGCCGGATTCTGTGCTAACAGAAAGGCGTGAAACGCGACTGGCACAGCAGAGGGAGGCCAGAGGGATGACTGTTCACATGAAGGTTGGAAAGCCCGAAAAGGCGGACGCCTCGAAGGCGAGCCGTCGGCGCTTTCTCAAGCGCGCTGCGGCGACCACGGCGGCGGCCGGTGCGGCCACCATCGCCATGCCCAATGTCAGCCGGGCGCAGACCGTGGTGCTGAAGATGCAGGGCGCCTGGGGCCCCACCGACATCTTCAACGATTTCGCCATGGAATACGTCGACCGCGTCAACGAGATGGCCGGCGGCCGGCTCAAGATCGAGTATCTGGTGGCCGGTGCGGTGGTGAAGCCCTTCTCGGTCATGGATGCGGTCAATGACGGCATTCTCGACGCCGGGCACTGGGTCACCGCCTACTGGTACGGCAAGCATCCGGCGGCCTCGCTGTTCGGCACCGGGCCGGTGTTCGGCTTCACCGCCCAGGAGGGTATCGCCTGGATCTACAAGGGCGGCGGCCTCGAGCTCTACAACGAGCTGCACGATATGCTCGGCCTCGATCTCGTCGGCTTCTTCTGCATGCCCATGCCGACCCAGCCGCTGGGCTGGTTCCCCAAGGAGATCAAGAGCGTCGAGGATCTCAAGGGTCTCAAGTACCGCACCGTGGGCCTCGCCACCAAGGTCATGCAGAAGCTCGGCATGTCCGTGGTTCAGCTCCCGGGCGGCGAGATCGTGCCGGCTCTCGAGCGCGGCGTCATCGACGCCTTCGAGTACAACAACCCGACCTCGGACCTGCGCTTCGGCGCTCCCGACGTCCGCAAGGTCTACATGATGGGCAGCTATCATCAGGCGCAGGAGTACTTCGAGATCATCTTCAACAAGACGAAGTACAACAGCCTGCCCGCCGAGCATCAGGCGATCCTGCGCTACGCCGCGGAGGCCGCCAACACGGCCAACTACGCGACGGCCATGGACCAGTACTCCAAGGACTTCGTGAAACTCCAGGAGGAGTACGGGGTGAAGGTCTACCGCACGCCGAAGGACGTGTTCGAGGCCCAGCTCAAGGCCTGGGACGATGTCCTCGAGGAGCTCAACCAGGATCCCTTCTTCAAGAAGGTGGTGGATTCGCAGAAGGCCTGGGCCAAGCGGGTCATGAGCTATCTGTTCTACAACCAGGCCGACTACAGGCTCGCCTACGAGCACTACTTCGGCAAGCTGCCCTTCTGATCCAGGCAGCGAACGGCATCCGCGCGACGGGGCGGCGACAGTCGCCCCGTCGTCACGTGGGCAGTCGGGTGGGAGACGCGGTGTGGACAATCCGGTGCTGCTGTTCATCAATACCCTGAGCACCTGGGTCGGAAAAGCCTTCGCCTGGTGCATCATCATCCTCACCTTCGGCGTCAGTTACGAGGTTTTCGTACGCTACGTGCTCGGGGCGCCGACGACCTGGTCCTACGACATCATGTACATGATGTACGGGGCCTTGTTCCTGATGGCCGGACCCTACACGGTCTCCCGTAACGCCATGGTGCGTGGGGACTTCATCTACCGCTACTGGCCGCCGCGTGTGCAGGCGGGGCTGGATCTGCTGCTGTTCCTCACCTTCTACATGCCCGGTGTGACCGCCCTGATCTACGCCGGCTGGCGCTTCGCCGCCCAGTCCTTCCGCTACAAGGAAACCAGCATCTTCAGCCCGATCGCCATCCCCATCTACCCGATGAAGATGCTCATTCCGGTGGCCGGCGTGCTGCTGTTCCTCCAGGGCATCTACGAGATCGCCCGCTGCATCCAGTGCCTGCGCAGCGGAGAATGGCCGCCGCGGCCGCACGATGTCGAGGAAATGGAAACCGCCATTCTGCACGACGAGGAGGCGCGCGCGAAGCTCGCCGCCGAAGGGCTGATCCCCGAAGCGCGGGAGGACGGCAAATGACCGACCCGCAGGTCGCCATCCTGATGCTGGTGAGCTTCATCTTCATCATCCTCCTGGGCTTTCCGGTGGCCTTCACGCTGGTCGCGATGAGCGTCTTCGTCGGCACCTATGCCATGGGCGAGAACCTGTTCCGACTGCTGGTCCAGAACACCTACGACATCATGGCCAACGACGTTCTGGTGGCGGTGCCGCTGTTCCTGTTCATGGGCTATGTGGTCGAGCGCGCCGACATCCTGGAACGCCTCTTCTTCTCGATTCAGCTCGCGGCCCGCCGTATCCCGGCCTCGATGGCGGTGGCCGCGCTGGTCACCTGTGCCCTGTTCGCCACCGCCACCGGCATCGTCGGTGCGGTGGTCACCCTGATGGGCCTGCTGGCCCTGCCGCCGATGCTCAAGGCCGGCTACGACAAGCGGCTGAGCTCGGGGGTGATCTGTGCCGGTGGCACCCTCGGCATCCTGATCCCGCCTTCGATCATGCTGATCGTCTATGCCGCCACCTCCAGCATCTCGGTGGTGCGCCTCTATGCGGCGGCGCTGTTCCCGGGCTTCGTCCTGGCCGGGCTCTACGTCGTCTACGTGATCGGCCGCGCCATCGTGAACCCCAGGGTGGCACCGCGGGTCTCGGCCGAAGACATGGCCATCAGCCCGGTGGTGGTGTTCGGACGCCTCCTGACCTCGGCCTTCCCGCTGATGGTTCTCATCATGTCGGTGCTGGGCGCCATCCTGTTCGGCCTGGCAACCCCTTCCGAGGCGGCGGCGGTGGGTGCGCTCGGAGCACTCGTGCTGGCTGCCGCCTATCGGGCACTCACCTGGGACAGGCTGCGCGAGGCGGTGTTCCTGACCGCCCGTACATCGGCGATGGTCATCTATCTGTTCATCGGCTCCTGGACCTTCTCCAGCGTCTTCTCCTATCTCGGCGGCGACAAGCTGATCGAGAGCTGGGTGCTGTCGCTGGATCTGTCGCCGGTGACCTTCCTGCTGCTGGCCCAGCTCATCATCTTTCTCCTGGGCTGGCCGCTGGAGTGGACGGAGATCATCATCATCTTCGTGCCGATCTTCCTGCCGCTGCTGAAGCATTTCGAAATCGACCCGATCATCTTCGGACTGCTGGTGGCGCTCAACCTGCAGACCTCCTTCCTGACCCCGCCGATGGCGATGTCCGCCTACTACTTGAAAGGGGTGGCTCCACCGAACGTGGAATTGGTCGACATCTTCCGCGGCTCGTTCCCGTTCCTGATGATGGTCTTCATCGCCATGGCCATGCTCTACATGTTCCCGGGCATCGCCCTCTACCTGCCGCAGCTCATCTACGGGAAATGAGGATGATGCGCGGATGACGGGTTCCGATCTGCTGGAGGTGCCCGCCCGGCAGCTCGCGGCCTGGATCGCCGAGGGCAAGGTCGGGCCGGCCGAATACACCGAGGCCTGTCTGGCGCGCATCGAGGCGCGCGAGCCCGAGGTCCGGGCATGGGCGTTCCACGATCCCGAGCATGTGCGGCGGCAGCTCGAGGCACGGGAGTTCGAGCGGCGCCTCGGTCGTCCGAAGGGAGCGCTGTTCGGCCTGCCGGTGGGCCTCAAGGACATCTTCGATACCGAGGACATGCCCACCGAATACGGCGCGGGCTTCCATGCCGGCCGCCGGCCCACCGAGGATTCCTGGGTGGCACGGCGGTTGCGGGCCGCCGGCGCCATCCTGATGGGCAAGACGGTGACCAGCGAGATGGCCTGCATGACGCCCGGGCCGACCCGCAATCCGCGGAACCCGGAACGGACCCCGGGAGGCTCCTCCATGGGATCGGCGGCGGCGGTGGCCGATCGCATGGTGCCGCTGGCGGTGGGCTCGCAGACCGCGGGCTCGGTGATCCGCCCCGCCTCCTTCTGCGGGGTCTACGGGTTCAAGCCCAGCCATGGCCTGATCCCGCGCACGGGTTGCCTGCTGCAATCGGAGCTGCTCGACCATGTCGGGCTGTTCGCCCGCTCGCTCGAGGATCTGGCCTTTTTCGCCGAGGTCCTGATCGGCGACGATCGCGGTGACCCGGCGACGCGGCCCAGAGCC
>JALSRW010000029.1 GCA_026984595.1 Alphaproteobacteria bacterium | reverse complement strand
TGACGATCCCCGGGCTCGCGCTCTTCTACGCCGGCATGGTGCGCAAGAAGAACGCGCTTTCCGTGATCATGCAGGTGTTCGCGATCTGCTGCACGATCACGGTGGTGTGGATGGTGGCAGGCTACAGCCTCGCCTTCGCCGAAGGCAACGCCTATGTGGGGGGTCTCTCCAATCTCTTCCTGCGCGAACTCACCATGGACAGCGTCTCCGGGACCATTCCCGAGAGCGTGTTCATGGTCTTCCAGATGACCTTTGCGATCATCACCCCGGCGCTCATCGTCGGCGCCTTCGTCGAGCGCATGAAATTCTCGGCGATGCTGCTGTTCATGATCCTCTGGTCGCTGCTCGTCTATTCGCCGGTCACGCACTGGGTCTGGGGCGGCGGCTTTCTCGGCGATGACGGGGTGCTCGACTTCGCCGGCGGCACCGTGGTGCACATCAATGCCGGTGTTGCCGGTCTCGTGGCCGCGCTCATCCTCGGCAAGCGCGAGGGCTACAACCGTGAACCCATGCCGCCGCATGACCTGCGCATGACCATGGTGGGTGGCGCGCTGCTGTGGGTCGGCTGGTTCGGCTTCAATGCCGGCTCGGCCGTGGCCGCCAATGCCCTTGCCGGCATGGCGATGGCGGTGACGCAGATCGCGACCGCCGCCGCCGCGCTCGCCTGGATGCTCTGCGAGTGGGCGCTGCGGGGCAAGCCCAGCCTGCTCGGCATCGTCACCGGCGCGGTCGGCGGCCTCGTGGCCATCACCCCGGCCTCCGGCTTCGTGCTGCCGGGCGGTGCGCTCATAATCGGCCTGGCCGCCGGTGTCGCCTGCTACTGGGGGGCCACCTCGCTCAAGCGCATGGGCGGTTACGACGACAGCCTCGACGTGTTCGGCGTCCACGGCGTGGGCGGCATCGTCGGCGCGCTGCTTACGGGCGTGTTTGCGGCCGAATCCGTGGGCGGCACGCCCGGGCTGCTCGAGGGCAACCCGGCGCAGGTGTGGATCCAGCTCGAAGGCATCATTGCCACCATTGTCTGGTCAGCGCTGGTATCCGCCGTGGTGCTCAAGCTGCTGGACCTGATCATCGGCATTCGCGTCGACCGCGAGGTCGAGATCGAGGGACTCGATGTGCGCCTTCACGGCGAATCGATCCCCTGAGCTGCGGCACGGCTCCCTGCCGCCTGATCGGGGCGCCTTCGGGCGCCCCTTTGTCTGCTCCGCTCAGAGCGGCTGCCCGCGCATGAGGCGCGGCAGCTCGCCCAGGAGCCCCATGGCGTGGCGCATGAAGAAGCGCTTGAGCGGCGGCGTCCGCTCGACCAGCCAGAGACCGGCGTTGCGGGCGAACCTGAGCGGCGCCAAGTCGTTCGCGAACAGCCGGTTGATGCCGTCGGTGATCGCCACCAGGGCGAGACTGTCGAAGCGGCGCCAGGCCTCGTAGTCCTCGAGTGCCATGCGATCGCCCGGATCGAGACCGAGGCGGAGCCGGTCGACGGCGATCTCGGCGATCGCTGCCACGTCGCGCAGCGCGAGATTCCACCCCTGCCCGGCGATGGGATGGATGCCGCGCGCGCTGTCGCCGACAAGCGCCACGCGATCTCCCGCATAGCGCTCGGACCACACGAGCTTGAGGGGATGGAACCAGCGCGGCGACAGCAGTTCGATGCTGCCGAGCCGGTCGCCGAAGCGGGCTGCGATCTCGGCGAGAAACTCCCCCTCGGACAGCGCGCGCAGGGAACGGGCGGCTTCGTCCTCGAGCGCCCAGACGATGGAGGAGCGGTTGCCCGTCATCGGCAGGACGGCGAAGGGTCCGTCGGGAAAGAAGCGTTCGACGGCGAGCCCGTGGTGGGGCCGCTCGTGGCCGAGGGTACAGACGATCCCCGTCTGGCCGTAGGACCAGCGCCGCGCGCCGATGCCGAGCCGCGCGCGCAGCGGCGTATGGCGCCCTTCGCAGACGGCGAGAAGAGGTGCCGCGAGGCGGCGGCCGTCGGTGAGGCGGATCTGAACCTGCGCAGGCCCGACCTCGATATCCGCATAGCACGCAGGCGCAAGGAGCGATTGCGGAGCCAGCTCCTGGAGCCGGGCATGAAGCGCGCGGCGGATCACCCGCGTCTCGACGATCCAGCCGAGCGGCGCACCGTCGATTTCGGCGGGATCGTAGTCGACGGCGACGGGTATGCCGCCCTCCTCGACGCGGATCGCGCGGATCGGCTCCGCCTCCGCCGCCATTCCCTCCCAGGCGCCGATGGCCTCGAGCAGCGCCTGCGATGCCCGTGCCACCGCCATGACCCGCCCATCATAGGGTGCGGCGAGGAGCTTCTCGTAGGGCTCCCGCTCCACGAGCAGCACCTCGATACCCGCTTCAGCCACGGCGCAGGCGAGGGTGAGGCCGGTGAGCCCGCCGCCGAGGACGACGAGGTCGGCGGGCAGGACTTCGCGACTGGGACGGCGGCTGCCCGTCATGCGCTCCCCTGCACAGAAGTTGGGCACCGAAGCCCCGACATTGCCGAAGATGCAGGCACAGCTAACCGCGCCCGCGGTCCGCGGCAAGGCCCCGCTCCCCGGGTTCCGCTCCGCTGCACCCGGCGTCCGAGCAAGAGCGAGCCGGTTTCCGGTATCGAAGAGCCGAAGGCCCTAGATGCTCACGCCGCAAGCAGCGGTGTACAAGGTTGCCGGACGGCTTGCGGGGAGAGGCGATATGCCGCGTGCGGAGGTGTGATCCGGCAACGGGAGCCCCGCGCTGCCCGGAATGGGCGGCGCCGTGCGCTCCCCCTGGTGGGCGCGCGGAGGGCTTCAGGGCAGGACTTCGTCGAGACTTCCGAATCGGGGGGTGGCGACCCAGCGGAAATAGAGCAGCTGGTCGTCTTCGAGGAAGAAGCCGATGAGCGGGTCAAAGCGGTAGAACACCTCGGCGACGATGATCGACTCCCCGGCCTCGAGATCGACGACGGTGTCGAGATCGGCGATCTCGCCCTCGGCGCCGAGGCGGCTATCCACGTCGATGCCGCTGGGGCTCGACCGCTGCCAGAGGATCTCCGGCGTGGCGCCGTCGTCGTCGTGGATGCTCGAGACGATCGCCCGCCCGTCGTTCTCGAGATCAAAGGGGGCGCTGATCGCCGCGAGGGCCGCGAAGGCGTCGCTGATCCCGGATTCCGTCACCTGGCGGTCGCGGGCGACGAGATCGGCGAGGGTGGCGGCGGTCCGCTGCAGCTTGTATTCGGCGAGAATGCGCCAGCCGACGTCGAGCGCCCCGAGAAGAAGAACGACGAGCACCGGCGCGGCGAGCGCCATCTCCACCGCGATCACGGCCCGTTCACAGCCGGTCAGCCGATCCATGAAACGCCGCATCGGGGAGTGTGCCGCCGTCACTGCTCAGTTCTCCGGGAACGGCTCGTTCCGCACCGCGATCCCCGCTTCCATCCAGACCGTGCCGTCCGGCGGGAAGAAGGCGCGGAAGAGGGGGAAGAAAAGCTGCCACGGGTAGCGGACGCGGTAGAGGACGACGGCATCGGGACCGCCGAGGCCCGATTCACCCATGTCCGCATCCCACTCGCCATTGCCGTTGACATCGGTGTACGGCTCACCGGGATCGCGCACCCCGTTGCCGTTCTCATCGACGAAGGGCTCGGGCCGCCCGATCGAGGAGAAGTCCGGGTAGACCAGGGTGTCGAGCTGGACGAGTTCGGGATCGAAGGGGGCGGTGAGCTTCTCCTGGATGATGTCCGCCACCACCTGCTCACGCGTCTTCCCCGCGAGCGTCCGCCCCGTGATGCCGAAGCGCGCGGCTTCGGCGACCGCGTTCTCGAGCGTGGTCTCGGCGTACATGAACAGCGCATATTCCACGATCCCGAGGAGAAGTACCACGAAGGCCGAAGCGACGAGCGCGAACTCGACCGCCACGGCGCCGCGGCGGTCGGCCCGCAGCCGGTTGCGCAGGGTGGCGAGAAGGGGGCGGTGGCTCCCGGCGCGCATGCGGCCCTCACTCGGCGATGCGGAGCGCGCTCAGCTCCCCCGCGATGGTGCGGAAGGCCTGCCTGAGTTCCTCGTTGGTGGGCGACACGAAGTGATGGGCGGGACTGGTGGCGCATTCCTCCATGAGCGCGTCGGCGTGCTGGGGCGCCTTGAAGGTGATGGTGTAGAGGATGGTTCCCTCGTCCTTGATGCGTTGACAGAGGGTCAGCAGGTTCGCATCGGCCTCGGCCCGGGAGTCGATGTCGTCATGCTCGAGGTACCAGTTCTTGGTGTTAACGCCGTCGGTCATGATGATCATGGCGTCGATCACCTCGTCGGCGGGCTTGCGCGGATCGGCGCCCCACAGTCCTTCCCAGCGCCGCGAGAGCACCCGCCAGCCCCAGCGCGCGCCCATGTCGATGCGGGTGTTGCTCCGCGCCGGAAGGGCGTTGATGGCGGCGATGATCTTGCCCTTGGTGCCGGTGAGCGGGAGGATCTTGGGCGGACAGCCGGCCTTGAGCCAGTACTTCACCTTCTTCCGGTGGTTCTTGTTCTTCTTCGTGCTCCAGCCCGGCTCGCTGTCGGAAAGATGAACTTCGGTGGGCGTGAATGGCTCGACCGAAGGCGGATCGTCGGTGAGTGCGGTGGCGTCCGAGCGCGCCTCAACACATCCCGCAAACGGCGGATCGAAACCCGGTTTCATCCAGGACGGGCGTCCACCACCCACGTTGACGCGGGCATTGAAGGGCACCACCGCGATGCGGAGATCGTCGCTCTCGCTCTCGTCACCGAAAAGGATGTTGACGAGATCCTTGGCCGCCTGCTTGAGCGCCTGGATCTTGCCACCCCAGCCCATGGAGCCCGTCACGTCGAGCACGAGTACGACCTCCATGGGATTGACCTCGCGCACGACCACCGTACGGGTCTCGACCTCGATGCTGTCGATGTCCGCGACCCGCAGGAAGGTCGTGGGCACGTTGGCCCGGGTGACGAGGGTGACGCGTCCGGTGTTCTCGTCGAACTGGAGTTCGACGCCGCTGATCTCGATGTTCTCGTCGCGGAAGTTCGCCTCCAGGATGCGCAGCGCCTTGTCCTCGAAGGCGTCCGTTCCCGCCACCGGCCCGGCCGCGAGTGCCGCCGCATCCGCCGCCTGGGCGAGGCGCGAGCGCACGCTCAACGCGCGCCCGGCATCGATGGCGAGCCCGGTGGCGAGAAGGATCGGGATCACCGCGAGCCCCACGATCATCGCCACCGCGCCCTCGCGGTCGCGCAGCAACGCCCGGAAGCGCGTGAAGAGAGTGAAGCGCTGTTGCATCATGACGACCAGCCGAGCTGTTCCTTCGGCCCGCAGGATCGCGACGGTTCGTTAAGGATTTGTTAACAGGCGGCGCAGGGACCCAGGCACTGCACCCGAGGGTATGCTTCAAGTCGGGGAGATCTCGAGATGACGGTGGCGATCGGCGTCGATCTCGGAGGCACCAAGATCGAGGTCGCGGCCCTCGACGATGCCGGCCGCGAACTGTGGCGTCGCCGGCGGCCCACGCCCCGCCACGACTACGACGCCACGCTGCGCACGATCCGCGACATGATCGCCGAGGCCGAGGCCGCGCTCGGTGTCCGGGCGACGGTGGGAGTCGGCCATCCGGGCGCCATC
>JALSRW010000028.1 GCA_026984595.1 Alphaproteobacteria bacterium | reverse complement strand
CGGAGACGTACTCGATGTGCGGCGCCCGGCGGTGCTGCTGGAGACGAGCCGCCACCAGCCGGAAGGGCAGTCCGGATTTCAAGAGCGCCCGATGCAGGGCGCGGAAATGCTCGGCACCGCCGCCCTGATCCTGGGCCAGGGGATCGTTGTTGTAGAACACGTAGATCATGCGGCCCTGTCCTGGCGTTCGGGCGCGGCTTCCACTAGCCGGCGCGAGAGTTCCCGCAGTGTCTCGTCCACCGCCCCCTCGCTGGCGACCACCGGCAGGTCGAGCTCGCGCGCCAGACGTTCGTAGAGCCGGCGGCGCACCGCTTCGCGCCCGTCGGCCAGGGCGTCGGGCCGATCCCGGGCGACCAGCGCCGGCCGCCGGGTGAGCAGCACCACGCGCCGCGGCTCCGGCAGCAATGGCAGCAGCAGCGGGGCGATGCGGCGGAAGACGAAGTCCGGCCGGCCCGAATCGTGGGCCAGATCCACCAGCGTGTCGTAGAGGCAGCGATCGGCCAGCAGCAGCCCGCGGCGCAGCCGGAAGCGCAGCAGGATGTCGAGAACCTGGTCGATCGTCTGCAGCAACAGGAAGGTATGCGCCAGCAGCGGATTGCGGCGGAAGTCGCGAATCCCGACCGTCACGCCGTCGCGGCGGATGCGACGGCAATGTCCGGTCAGATGCATGACGGCCAAAAAGGGCAGGGAGAGATAGTTGCGAAACCGGCTCCACACCCGCAGGGGCTCGAGGCCGTCTGCGCGCAGCTCCCGCGCCAGGGCGTCGGCGAGGGTGGTCTTGCCGGTTCCGTCGGCGCCGCATACGGCGATCAGGCGCAACGGAGGGGATGCCGGGCTGCCGCCCTCTCGCAGCAACGGTGCGGTGGCCGTGCGCCAGTCGGTGAAGCGGGCAGTGAGCTCCGGCCGTTTCGGGGGTGCATCGAGGACCTCCCGAATGGCCTCCGCGAGCCGCTGTGGGCTGGCGACGACGGTCGCTCCGAGCCGTCTTCCGTAGTCGCCGATCCCGGGCCGGTCGAGCAGCACCACCCGCCGCGCCGTAAGAGCCGCTTCGATGACCACCAGCGGCACTTCCGAGACCGGCGCCAGGAAGGGCAGGAGGAAGATGTGACAATCGGCCAGCCGACGGACGAGCGAGGCCTCGTCGAGATGGCGGGTCTCGATGGTGATGCGCTGTCGCCAGCGGCTCCGGGCGATCCGTCGTCGCAGGGCGGCGAGTGCCGAGGGATCGTCGGGGCGGAGCAGCATCAGCAGGCGGAGATCGGTGCCGCGCGCACAGAGCTGCTCGAAGGTCCTGACCACCAGCCAGGCTCCCCGGGCGGCGAGCGGTGGGCCGAAATAGGCCAGATTCCGGGGCGGCCCGCCCGGACGGGGCGTCATCTGCGGCATCGGCCGGGTGAGCTGGGGTACCAGCAGCCGACCGCGGGGCAGACCCAGACGACACAACCGTTCGCGCGTGGTGGGACTGAGATAGACGAGATCGGCGAGCCCGCTTCGGGCCACGGCCCGACGCAACAGCCATCCCGGCAGCAGGGCATTGACGAAGGCACGCAGGAGGAACGCCCGCTCCCGCCACAGGGCGCGGGCGCCGACCGGGAGGATCTCGCGAAGGCGCAGGCGCGGGCTGGCGAGGATGTAGTGGACCGGCGCGCCCAGATCGAGCCGCCGCAGGCGGGCCAGCTCGAGAAGTCCGCCGAGGATGAAGATGCGCTCGGGGCGCAGGCCGCGGGCGATCACCTGCACATCCGCCGCGGGCCGGCCCCCGCGCAGCAGGCGGGGCACGCGCAGCACCGTGTAGCCGGACTTTGCGGGCGGGTTCCGGGCATCGGTGAGAAGGGTCACCTCACGGCCATGGGCACGCAGACCCAGCGCCAGACCGTGGACGGTGTACCAGGGCTGCCGGCCGAGCCGATGATCGTCGAAGCCGAAGCAGAGGAGCAGCACCGGAGGACGCGCGTTCGACGCGGCGGCGAGGCGGGCCGGGCTCATGCCGCCTCGCGGAACAGGCTGCCGTAGAGCGTGGCCAGCCGCTCGGCCGTCACGCTCCAGTCGAATGCGCGTTCGACCAGGGATCGGGCCGCGGCCACCCGCAGGGCGGTCAGACCGGGCGCCTCGAACAGCGTGGCGATGGTCGCGGCGAGGCTTTCCGGATCGGGTCGTGCCACCAGCAGCGGCGGGCGGGGTGGCAGATCGGCGAGCGCACCGATCGGAGTCGTTACGATCGGTGTGCCGCAGGCCATGGCCTCGAGCAGGACCAGAGGAAACCCCTCGTAGTCGGCGGCATGGACCAGGCAGGCGGCACGCTGCAGCCAATCGCGCACGCCTCGCCGGTCGGCAAAGCCCGGGAAGACCACGCGATCGGCGACGCCGAGGGCCTGCGCCCGGCGGGCCAGGCGGCGGCGCAACGGCCCCTCGCCGAGCAGCACGAGATGGAGACCGTCCCGCCGCAGTCGGGCAAAGGCGTCGAGAAGGCGTTCCAATCCCTTGCGGTAGCCCAGGCGGCCGACATAGAGGAGGAAAGGTTCACGGCGTTCCAGCGGCGCGAACGCGAAGAAGCGGGTGTCGACGCCATTGGGCAGGACGATCGGCCGCCGCCCGCCGAGCCGGTAATGGGCGGCGAGCTCCCCTGCGACCTGCGTCGACACGGTCAGCAGGATGTCGGCACGGTCGAGATGCCACTGCTCGTAGCCGCGGCTGAACAGGCGTGCATTGGCGCGCATCGCCAGCGGCCACAAACCCCGTTCCGGGATCGAGGAAGTGTCGGTGAGCATCGGTGTGTGCACCGTCACCAGCCGCGGCAGATTGGTCTGCAGGGGGGGCAGCAGCGGCAAATGGAAATGCACGAGGTCGAACCGGTGGGCGTTGCGTGCCAGCCAGCGCTCCAGCAGCGGCCGGGTGAGGCGGTGATGAAAGGGCTTCAGGGGCGGAAAGGGGTAGAGGGTGTAGGGGATGCCCTCGTGGGTGCCGCTCTGCCAGCCCAGCGGCCGGCGCCCGCGGGCCAGCACCTCGACCGGGTGTCCGCGATCGCGGAGCGCCCGCGCGAGACCGGCGATATGGCCGGCGATGCCCTCGCGCGGCGGGAACCGGTTGTTGGTGACGAACAGGACGCGCATCGCCGCCTCAGGCCGGCAGTCCGGCCGCCAGACGCCGCGCCGGCGGCTCCAGCCAGAAGAAATCCTGGCTGCTCAGCCGCCGTCGCCAGCCTTCCGGCAGGCACGGCCCCATCCGTCCCAGCCGGTAGCCGGCATAGCGCAGGGCGGTGTGCAGCCAGGCATAGGGAAGGAGGGCGGGGGCCTCGCGCAGCAGATATGCGGTGAGTTCGCGCAGATAGAGAAGGCCGCGCTGCTCGTCGGTACCGTGGGCGAGGAGCTGCCGGGCGAAGAGACGGCGGGTCAGCCCGATATCGAACTGGCGTCGGAAATCGCCGAGCAGGCTGGTGGGATGGGAGTGGACCACCTCCGCCTCGGCCACATAGGCGATGCGGTGACCGCGTTCCAGCAGCTCGACCACGGCGATGGTCTCCTCGCTGACCAGGGTCGGACGGAAGCCGCCGATCTCGTCGAGCGCCTCCTGCGACCAAGCGGCACAGGCGTTGGAGCAGAAGTGGACGGCACTGCCGCGATCGCGCCAATCCGCCGCGCTCCGGATCTCACTGGTCTCGGGAAAGGCGAAGATCCGCCCGAAGCGGGCGATCGGGTCGGCGTCGGCAGCGGCGATCTGGCGGGCATAGGCCACCGCCGCGCGGCCCTCGGCGACCGGGGCGACGAGGCGCTCGAGGAAGGCCGGAGAGGTGGCATGAGCGTCGGGGGTCATCATCACCACGATGTCCGTCGCCAGACGGCGGCGTGCCGCTTCCCGGGTCGCTCCGTGATTGAAGGTTTCGCGCGGCACCACCCAGGTCTCGGCGCCGAGCTCGCGCGCCCGCTCCACCGTGCCGTCGCCGGAGCTGCTGTTGACCACCAGCAGGCGCGGGCGCAGGGGCGAGGCCAGCAGCGGCGGCAGGCAGCGGCCGAGCTGCTCGCGGGCGCGGTAGGTGACGATCACCACACCGATGGAAGGCGGGGAAGTGGAGCGGGAGATGGATGGCATCGACGACGGACTCCCGAAGCTGGTTCAGCCGGCCGGTACCGGTGTGGGAGGCGTCTCGCCGGCGAAGGCCGTACGGTACCAGGCGGCGAGCCGGTCCCAGGAGGCGGCGAAATCCCAGTCCGGCACCAGAGCGGGCAGCGGATCCGTGTTGATCCGCATGTGCGGCTCGCTGCTCGGCTGCGGCGGGCGGGCGACGCGATAGCGACAGGGGCGATCGAGGCGCGGTCGAAGCGCGAGGGCCAGGCGCTCGGCGAAGGCGATCAGGGGCTCGGCGAAGCAGCTCGGATTGCAGCGCAGGGTACCGCGGCGCGAGGGCAGAGAGAGGGCGAAGCGGGCATAGGCTTCGGCCAGCAGGTCCACCGGTGCATGGTCCCGCACCAGATGGGGCTGGCGCAGCAGCGGGGCCTCGCCGGCCAGCCAGGCCCGCGCCAGGGCCGAGCAGAGATTGGGCTTCTCGTAGGGACCGAAAGGATTGCCCAGGGTGAACTTGCCGAGGGTGAGCCCACGGCTTTCGGCAGCGAAGCGCAGGACCTGCCAGGTCAGGGTCTTGGACAGGCCATAAGGATTGAAGGCCCGAAGCGGCTGCTCGCCCAGCCCTTCATCGGCCTCGAACAGGCTGCCGGTGGCGAGGATCGCCGTTCGTTCCCGTCCTGTCAGCCGATCGAGCACCGCCTCGAGACCGCGGGTGTTGGCGGCGAGTGCCGCAGGAGCGTCGAAATGCGGGTCGCGGTGGTCACCCACCCGTGCACCGTGCAGGGCCAGCAGATCGAAAGGGCCGCGGCGCTCCAGCAGTGCCAGGAACGCGGGGCTGCCGAACGGGCATCCCGTGTGGAGTTCGACATCCCCGCCGAGCATCGAAAGACGCGCGAGCTGCGGCGTCGACCAGCCCTCGGGGGAACCGCGGCAGGCCAAAACCAGTTCGGCTCCGTGTGCGCGCAGGGCGCGGGCGAACCAGGCGCCGGTAAACGAGCTCGCACCGGTGAACAGGACCCGCATCAGGCCGCCAGATGCCATGCCGGATCGAAATCCGGATGGGCGCGGTCGCGTGCCGAGATCACCTTCGGCGGGAACGGCCAGGGAATGGCGAAAGTCGGGTCGTCCCAGCGCAGGCCACGCTCCCGGTCCGGATCGTATGCGGCGGAGACGAAATAGAGTACCAGCACATCGTCGGTCAGGGTGAGGAAGCCGTGGGCGCAACCGGGCGGCACCACCATCGACCGGCCGTCGTCCTCGGCGAGCTCGGTGCCGAAACTGCGACCGAAGGTCGGCGAATCCGGGCGCAGATCGAGCACCACATCGTGGATGCGGCCGCGCAGACAGCGCAGGATCTTGGTCTCGGCACTGGGCGGTAGCTGGTAATGGAGGCCGCGGAGCGTACCGCGATGGCGGCTGTGCGACAGGTTGGCCTGACGGATTCCGGCCTCGATGCCGAGCGCCGCGAGCTCGTCACGGCAGAAGCAGCGGGCGAAGAAGCCTCGCTCGTCGCGGCGCGGTTCGAGGCCCAGGAGGTACACTCCGGGAAGCGGCTGCTCGAGCAGGGTG
>JALSRW010000027.1 GCA_026984595.1 Alphaproteobacteria bacterium | reverse complement strand
CGCGGGCAGCAGCAGCGGCCGCAGCCATGCGGCCAGAGGCGGCAGCAAAAGGCCGGTGAACACGCCGAGCGCGATCACCGCTGCACCGTGGCGGCCGAGCCGGCCCAGCAAGGCCGCGATCACCCCGCTTCCAGCCGGAAGATGTGAAGCCGGTGCTGGCGCCCGCGGACCCGGCGGGAACCCAGATCCTGGAGTGGCCAGCCCGGTTCGAGGCGATCCGCGGTGGCCTCGCTCAGGAGGATGCCGACCGGGGCAGCCGGACAGAGCTCGCGCACCAGTTCCTGCAGCCGCGAGGCGGTGTTCACCGCATCCCCCAGCACCGTGTAGCTGGTGCGTACCCGGGTGGCGATCTCGCCGACGATCACCTCGCCCGTATGGATGCCGATCCGCAGCGGCAGGAAGGTGGGGTCCTCGCCCGTCGCCAGATGCCGGATGGCGATCGCGCGAGCGGCCCGCACCGCCCGCTCGGCATGATCGGCGACCCGCCCGGGCGCGCCCCAGAAGGCCATCACCCCGTCGCCCATGAACTTGTCGACGGTGCCGCCCTCGGCTTCGATGCAACGGCCCAGCATGTCGAAATGCCGTTCCACCAGATCGGCCACAGCGGCGGTGTCGAGGGTTTCGGAAAGGGCGGTGAAACCGGCGAGATCGGTGAACATGACGGTCAGCTCCCGGCTTTCCGGGCACTGTCCCTCGCCGGTACGGATCAGACGCCGGACCAGTTCGCGCGGCACGTAGCGGGCGAACGAGCGCAATGCCGCCACCATGCCGTTGAAAGCCCGGGCCGCCTGGTCGATTTCGCGTATCGAGGATTCCGGCAACGGCTCCAGAGCCTCGAGATCGAGGGCCGCGACGCGCATGGAGGCGTCGGCGAGACGACCGATGGGTCGCGCCATCCGCCGCGCCAGCACGATGGCGGCGACGAGGCTCGCCAGCACCGCCAGGATGGCGATCCCCAGCGCCGTTCGCAACCGCCGGAGCTGGTCGGCGACCTCCTGGGCGCGGAAATAGACCCCTACCAGCCAGGGAACCCGGCGATCTTCGGACAACTCGCGGTAGAGATAGTAATAGACGCCACGGCCGCGGATCCGCTCCCAGTGCCCCGAGAGATCGTCCCGGATGCTCCGCTCCTCGAAGCCTTCACTCCAGATTGCGGCGAGCACCGGATCACCGATCTCCTCCCGGTCCGGCAGCGGCCGTTCGGGAGAGAGATCGAGCTCCGCCGCCCGCATCCCGGGATAGGCCAGCACCCGGTCGCGCCCGTAGAGAACGAACACCCTGCCATTCAGCTCCGTCCCCAACTCCGCGAGGAACGCCCCCAGACGCTCGACCGCGATGGTCGCCACCACGGCGCCGACGAAGCGCCCGTCGCGGTAGATGGGGCGTGCGAAGTTGAGGATCGTCGATCCCGTCTCGGCGATGTAGAGGGGTGGTCCCCATACCGGTCGCGCATCGCCGCTGCGCATGAGCTCGACCACCGCGGCCCGGATGTGCGGCTTGCCCTGCCAATCCTCGATGGCATTGGCGATCTGCCCGTCGGCACCGCGGAACACCGACAGCATCCAGCCCTCCGGGCTGATCACCACGCTGCCCTGGACCTGTGGCGCCGCCGCCAGCGTGTAGCCGAGTGCGCTGCCAAGCGCGGTCCGATCCGAGAGCCCGAGTTCGCCTCGCTCGAGCTGCGCCCCGACCGAATTCACCAGCGCCTGCGCCGGAGCGAGATGGTCGCGGATGCGTTCGGTCACGAGCTGCAGGATGAGGCTGCCCTTCTCGGTCAGCAGCTCGGTGGTATTGCGGGCGGCCACCCACAGCGACAGGCCCAGCACCACCACCAGGGCGATGACCACGAGACCGCCGAAGGCCGAGGCCAGGACCAACGCCAGGGGCGCCTTGCGGGAGGGTAGCGGTTCCTCGCGGATCGCCATCTTGCTCGCCAGTTTCCCGGGGCGCGCGACCCCCTGTACCCTTAATACACCGTCGAGGGGCTGGTACAAGGCGGCCGGCCCCCCGCCCCCCACCTCTCGTTGCACCGTGGAGCCGTGCCATGATCCCGCGTTACAGCCGGCCGCAGATGGCGGCCCTTTTCTCCCCGGAGGCCCGGCTGTCGCTGTGGCTCGATGTCGAGCTGGCAGTGGCCGAGGCCATGGCCGATCTCGAGCTGGTGCCACGCAGCGTGGCCACCCGGCTGGCCGCGGCGGTGGCCGAGAACCGCGACCGGCTGATCGATCCGGCCCGGGTGGAGGAGATCGAGGCGGTGACCCGCCACGATGTGATCGCCTTTCTCACCCATATCGAGGAGGTCTGCGGCGTCGATGCCCGCATTCTCCATCTCGGCATGACCTCCTCGGACCTGCTGGACACCAGCCTCGCCATCCAGCTCTGCCGCGCCCTCGACATCCTGCTCGTCGATCTCGGGGATCTGCTGCGCGCCCTCGAAACCCGGGCCTTCGAGCACAAGACCACGGTGTGCATCGGCCGCAGTCACGGCGTCCATGCCGAACCCACTACCTTCGGCCTCAAACTGGCCGGTCACCATGCCGAGTTCGCCCGGGCCCGCCGCCGACTCGAACGCGCCCGGGCGGAGATCGCCACCTGCAAGATCTCGGGTGCGGTCGGCACCTATGCCAACATCGACCCCCGGGTCGAGGAAGCGGTGGCGGCACGCTTCGGACTGGAGCCCGAGACCATCGCCACCCAGGTCGTTCCCCGCGACCGCCATGCCAGTATGCACGCCGCTCTGGCCCTCTTGGCCGGCGCCATCGAACGGCTGGCGGTGGAAATCCGGCATCTCCAGCGCACCGAGGTGCGCGAGGTGGAGGAGCCCTTCGCCCCCGGGCAGAAGGGCAGCTCGGCCATGCCCCATAAACGCAACCCCATCCTCAGCGAGAACCTGACCGGCCTCGCCCGCATGATCCGCGCCACGCTGGGGCCGGCGCTCGAGAACATCGTCCTGTGGCACGAGCGGGACATCTCCCACAGCTCGGTGGAACGGGTGATGCTGCCCGATGCGCTGATCCTCGCCGATTTCGCCCTCGCCCGGCTGGCCGGGCTGGTCGAGCGGCTGGTGGTCCATCCCGAGCGCATGCGCGCCAATCTCGAGGCTACCCACGGGCTCGTCTTTTCGCAGCGGGTGCTGCTGGCGCTGACCGAGAGCGGCATGCCGCGCCAGAGCGCCTACGAGGTGGTGCAGCGCCACGCCATGCGGGCCTTTGCCGAGGGCCGGCCGCTGCAGGAGCTGCTGGCCGCCGATCCCGAGGTGACCGCACGCCTGACAGGCGATCGTCTGGCGGAACTCTTCGATCTCCGGTATCACCTGCGCCATGTCGACACGATCTTCGCGCGGGTCTTCGGCCGCACGGAATGACCGCCGGCACGGCCTTCGCGCCCGGCGATACCGGAAGGGAAGGAGACCGAATGGCACATCTTCCGGGTAGGGCCGTGCTGGCGGCAATCCTGGTCGCGATGGCACTTTCGGGCCCGCTGCGGGCCGGCACGCTCCTACTCGCGCGCCTCGAGAACCTGCCGCTGCGCATCGAGCTCGGCGACGACGGCCGCCGCGCCCTCGGCGAGGTGGACGGCCGCCGCTATCTGCTGGACCTGGATGCGGGCCGGATCTTCCGCCTCGACGGGAACGGCGGGCAGCGCCGCATCACGACCCTGGGCGACGACGGCGCCAGCCTCGACGGCTATCGCCTCGAGAGCTGGAGCCCGGGACCCTCGGTCGCCGGCTACGGCAGCATCTACAACGTGTTGCAGCGCGGCGAGACGATCTGCGCAGAGGTGCTCGCGAGCCGCTGGATGAAACCTTTCGCCGCGCCTCTGGTGCGCTCCATCGCGCTGCTCCAGCGGGTCGAAAAGGGGCTGCGTCCGCCGCTTCGCGAGGGCTGCGGACGGGTGGCCTTCGCCACCTATGCGCGCAACGGCTGGCCGCTGATGGTGGGATACCGGGACGTTCCCATCTTCGTCACCGAGAGCCTGCGCTTCGGCTACCCGATCAGCGATCCCCGTCTCGCCGGCAGCGCCTCCTGCAGCGACGCGCGTTGCTGAAGGCGATGGCACCCGGGAACCGGCGGCCGTTGCCGGCGGCCGGCGGCTGTGCCATGCCTCGAACGGTTCACGGGGAGGAAAAGCATGAACAGGATCGATCTCGAAGGCCGCCGGGCGGTGGTCACCGGAGCCGCCCGGGGCATCGGCCGGGCGATCGCCTCGCGCCTGCTGCGCTCGGGGGCCGCGGTGGCACTCTGGGACCGGGACGCCGAGACTCTGGCCGGCACCGTCGCCGCGCTGGCTCGGGAAGGCCGGGCGGTGGCGGTGACCGCGGATGTCACCGATTACGCCTCGGTCGAACGGGCCGTCGCCACCACCAATGCGGAGCTCGGCGGCATCGACATCCTGGTGCCCAATGCCGGCATCGCCGGCCCCACCATGCCGCTCTGGGAATACCCGCTGGAGGCCTGGCGGCAGGTGATCGACATCGATCTCACGGGCGTCTTTCACACTCTGCGGGCGGTGGTGCCGCAACTGGTCGAACAGAATTACGGCCGCATCTGTTCCACCGCCTCGATCGCCGGCAAGGAGGGCAATCCCAACGCCGCGGCCTACAGCGCCGCCAAGGCCGGGGTCATCGCCCTCACCAAGTCGCTCGGCAAGGAGCTCGCCTCCCACAACATCTCGGTCGCCTGCATCACCCCGGCCGCGGCGCGCACCCGCATCTTCGACCAGATGAGCCAGGAGCACATCGACTACATGCTCTCCAAGATTCCCCGCGGACGTTTCGTCGAGCTCGAGGAGATCGCGGCGATGGTCGCCTGGATCGTCTCCGAGGAGAATTCCTTCACCACCGGGGCGGTGTTCGACCTCTCCGGCGGTCGCGCCACCTACTGAACCGGGGAGGAGCCGGCGGGTGAGCGAGGCCTTCACCACGGCACTGGTGGCCTATTTCGTCACCATCGATCCGCTCGGCCTGGTGCCCATCTTCATCGCCATCACCGCCGATGCCTCGGCCACCCAGCGGGGTCGGATCGCCCTTCGCGGGGTGCTGATCGGCACGGTGGTGCTGTTGCTGTTCGTCCTGTTCGGTCGCGGTCTGCTGGACGGGCTGGGCATCGGCATCGCCGCTTTCCGCACGGCCGGGGGCCTGTTCCTGTTCGTGCTGGCACTGGAGATGGTGTTCGAGCGCCGCGGCGAACGGCGGGGCGGCACCGCCGGGCACATCGCCAGCGAACCGCAGACCCCGGACGTCGCCGTGTTCCCGCTGGGGATTCCGCTCATCGCCGGGCCGGCGGCGATCACCACCACCATCCTCGCCGCCGAGCGCTATGCCCATTCCTGGCCGCAGCTCTTGTCGGTGGCGGCGGCGCTGGCGCTGATCATGGCCGCAACATATCTGGCGCTGCTGCTCGGCAACCGCATCCAGCAATATCTGGGACCGACGATGATCAATGTGCTGTCGCGACTGCTGGGACTGCTGCTGGGGGCGCTGGCCATGCAGTATGTGATCGACGGGCTGCGGCAGGGCTTTTCTCTCGGCTGATCATTCCCCCTTGCCGGTGGCGGCGATGAAACCGCGCTGAGGGTTGTAGCCGAACAGGGCGAGACCGAGGAACAGGACGGTCCAGCCGGCGGTGACGGCGAG
>JALSRW010000026.1 GCA_026984595.1 Alphaproteobacteria bacterium | reverse complement strand
GGCCAGCACCGGAGCGCTCCAGAGGATCCGCGCCGAGCTCGGATCCTCGGGATCGACCAGTCGTGCGAACGGGCTCACCCAGCGCACCCGGCCGCCGCGTCGCAGCAGGCAGACGATCTCGTTGCGATCGGTCAGGAGATAGAGGAATTCGCCGGCGATCCAAGGGGTCACCCGGGAGGTCAGATCGCGGTCCCAGAAGCGGCTGCCGCGGTCGATGGCGAAGGCCGCCATCTCGCCGCCATTGCCGACCACATAGACGCGATCGTCGTCGATCACCGGCGCACCGGTGATGTCGCTGATGGCACCGAGGCCGAGGGTGCGACGCGGCCGCAGCACGCTGTCCGACCAGATCGCGCGTCCATCCCGAAAGCGCAGGGCGAAGACCTCGCCCGAGGAGTAGGCCACGACCACGGTACGGCCGTCGGTGGCGACCGGTGCGCCGCCGAGGATCCCGGCCTGCTCGAAGAGGCCGGCATGCTGCCAGATCGGGGCGCCGTCGGCGGCGTTCATGGCCAGCAGCCGATTGTCGGCGGTGACGATGAACACCCGGTCACCGTATGCGGTCGGCGGCGCCAGGATCGGTGCCAGCAACGGGCGGTGCCAGAGCACCGCGCCATCGGCTGCGGAAAGACCGAACACTTCACCGCTGGTGGCGGTCAGGAACAGCCGCCCGTCCGCGTAGGCGAGACCGCCGCCGCTCAGCCGGTCGACGCTTTCGACGAGTTGCGGCTCCGCTTCCCAGAGCCGACGGCCCGACGCCAGATCGAAGGCGCGTATCCCGATCGCCGTGTCGACGGTGAACACCCGCCCTTCGGCGGCGATCGGCTGGGCAAGGAGCTTGCTCTCGTCGGTGGAGCCGCTGCCGATATCCGCCCGCCAGGCGAGTGCGGGGCTCTCGCCCAATGCCAGATGATGCATGGCATGGGTGGCATTGCCGCCGACCTGGGTCCATTCGCTGTTGCGGCGCGGTGGCGGCAGCACCACCTGGAGCTGCGCCAGCCGCGGATCGGCCTCGACGCCTTCGTCGATCAGCATCACCGGGATACGCTTGCCGGGCAGGGGCGGCGCCTCGGGATCTCCGAGCCAGCCCATGCTCTCGCAGCCGCCGAGACCGACGGCGGCCAGGCCGAAAGCCAGACACTGGCGGCGCCGGAGCTTCATGACGCGACGCGTTCTCCCGAGCCGCCGAGGGCGTCGAAGATTTCGCGTACCCGCTGCTGCTGGCCGAGCGGGGTGGTGGCGTCGTCGAGGATCTCCTTGAGCACGGTCCTGGCCCGCTCGCGGTCTCCGGCGCGGAGCGAGGCGATCGCCAGCAGCTCGCGGGCGCTGTGCCGGAACGGCCGGCCGGGGGTGGTGAGCGGCTCAAGATCCCGCACCAGCGCTCCGGGATCGTCATCGTCGATCCGGTACTGGGCGAGGAACAGGGCGGCGAGGTCGCGGACCACCGGATCCCGGGCCTCGGCCACGGTCTTGCGCAACGCCTCCAGCGCCTGCTCGCGGTCGCCGCCCTTGTCGAAGGCGGCCGCCGCCCGCAGCCGCGCCAGCGCGGCAAAGCCGTCCTCGCCCTCGGCCGCCAGCTCCAGCCATTTCTGCGCGGCCTTCACCGGATCCTCGGCGAGCAGCTTCTCCGCCGCGGCGTAGATCCGGGCCTGATCCTGCACCCGCTTGTCGTACCAGGTTTCGTAACCCACTTTGCCAGCGGTACCGATGACGACGAGTACGGCGAGGCCGATGATGTACGGCCCGAAACGCTGCCAGAACTTGGCGAGGCGCTCCCATTGGAGCTCCTCGTCGACCTCGCGGATAAACTCTTCGGATTTCACGCGCGCTATCCTGGTGGTAGAACGGTTCCGGTTCGGCTCGCTCGAACGGGCAGACGGCAGGACCCCGATGGGCGATCTGGTACGGGACTGTGCGGCGTTTTGCAAGCATGCCCTCCGCCTCGGAGGCAAGGGGGAGCTGCTGTTGGGAGACTGGCCATGCCAAGACTGTTCATTGCCGTTGCCATGCCCGAGCCGGTGGCCGAGGAGCTGGATCGCCTCTGCAGCGGCCTGCCCGGCGTGCGCTGGACCCATGCCGAGCAGTTCCACCTGACCCTGCGCTTCATCGGGGAGGTCGATCCCAGCACTTTCTGCGAGATCGGCGAGGCGCTGGCCTCGGTGACACTGCCGCCTTTCGAGATGCGGCTCAAGGGGATCGGCCAGTTCCCACCGCGCGGCATGCCGCACACGCTGTGGGCCGGGGTCGAGGAAGCCGAACCGATCCTGCGCCTAAGGCGGCGCATCGAGCGCGTGCTGGGCGATGTCGGACTGGCGCCGGAACGGCGCAAGTTCGTCCCCCATGTGACGCTGGGCCGGGTCAAGGAGCCGTTGCCGCAGGACCGCTTCGGGACCTTCCTGGTGCGGCGCACACTCTTTCGCTCCAGCCCGTTTCCGGTCTCCAGCTTCGGCCTCTATTCGAGCATCCTGCGGCCCCAGGGCGCCGAGCACCTGCTGGAAGCCGAATACGACTTCGTCACCGGAGTGATGGAGCGGGTCTGAGCCGCGGGTCAGCCGGCGACGGGGACCGCCGCTCCGAGACGGCCCCTTACGGCGGTCCGCAACAGGACGCCGGAAGTCGTGTCGCTACCGGATCGTGGTGCCGTCGGTCGCCGCCAGATCGTCGCCTTCGGGAACGGGTTCCTCCTCGGGAAGCTCGTCGATTCCGAGCGCCGCGAGATCGGCCTTGTCGACGACGCCGTCGCCGTTGACGTCGAGATCGACGTTCCGCCAGTCTTTGCTGCCCACGGGTTCCGCCTCGCCCTTCTCGAACATTGCGGCATTGGCCTGGAGCGCGCCGACATCGGCGGGATAGCCGAGCGCCCGGGCGATCGCCACATAGGTGCGCACCCGTTCCCCATGGTCGCGGAACCCGTCAGCGGCGAGGGACTGTTCGGTGCGCGCGGTGTCCGCCCGCTCTTCCACCGCCTTCGCGGCCTCGTCACTGCCGAACCACTCGGCGAAGTAGTCGCCGAGATAGGCCTTCTCGCTGCGGGAGCCGCGGGCTTCCTCGCGGGCCAGGCCGGCGCCGCCACCGCCGCCACCGCCGGCGCCGCCACCGCCGCCACCGCCGCCGCCACCACCGGCACCACCGCCGCCGCCGCCACTGCCGCCGCCACCACCACCGTGGTTGCCGGCTTCGGCGGGCGCGGAGAAGGTCAGCCAGCCTTGATCCGGTCCGCCCGGAACGGGGCTCGCGAAATAGCTCGCCACGCCGAGGGCGAGGGCGAGGGAGGCGAGGCGGAGCGACGGGTGACCGGAGGAACCGAGCGGGTGTTTCATCAGGCGTTCTCCCTCGAATTTCCTTCGCTGCGATCTTGGGCTCGAGATGTTGAGGATTCCCTAACATGCTTCGCGGCAGCCCGACGAGCGAGGATTCCCGCGGTTCGAGTGCAGGCCGTCCTAGCGGATTCCGGGCGGACCGTCTTCCGCCACCTCGTGATCGAGAATGCGACGTGCGATCTCGTAGGAAAAGCCGGCCCGGGCGAAGGCGGCGAGATCCCGCTCGCGCATCGCTTGCCGCTGTCCCCGCGGCCGCCAGGGACCGAGCCTGCGCCTGCGGGCGAAGGCACGGGCGGCTTCGAGCGCGGGATCGCCGAACTCCACGGCGAGCTCCTCGAGAACCGTTTCCACCAGCTCCGGAGCCACGCCCTTCTCCCGCAGGCGCATGCGAACGGTTCGCAGCGAACAGCCGCGTTCGACCAGCCGGCGCGCGCGGGCGAGGGCGAAGGCGGCATCGTCGACGAGCCCCGCCTTCGCCGCCCGGGACACGACCCGCTCCACGCGCTCCGCGACCTCGGCCGGATCGAGATCGAGCTCTCGGGCCTCGCGCAGTGCCCGGCGCTGCAGCACTTCGCGCAGATGCGCCCGACTGGTCGAGAAGCGCTGCAGATAGAAGAGCGCCCGCCGCCACAGCCGCTCCTCGGTCGGTTGCCGCGCCGGTCGCCCGCCCGGCCGCCGGACCTCAGGCGTCTTTCCGGGCAACCTCGGCCTCGGCCGGTTCCACCCGGCAGGCGCAGAACTTGAACTCCGGGATCTTGCCCCAGGGATCGAGCTGTGGGTTGGTGAGGATGTTGGCCGCCGCTTCGTGGTAGCAGAAGGGAATGAACACCAGACCCTCGGGCACCGCCGGATCCTGCCGCGCCATCAGGGTGATGCTGCCGCGTCTGGTGGAAACCCGCACTTCCGCGCCGGGCGCCAGCCCGAGCCGCTCCAGATCCCGGCGGTTCATGGCACAGAAGGGCGTGGGCTCGAGACTGTCGAGGATCTCGGCATGGCGGGTGATGGCCCCGGTATGCCAGTGCACCAGCGTGCGTCCGGTGGACAGGACCATGGGGTAGAGGTCATCGGGCAGTTCCGCCGGCGGCTCGACATCCGCCGGCACCAGCCGCGCACGGCCGCTCGCTGTCGGGAAGCTTTCCTCGAACACCACCCCCTTGCCGGGATGATCGGGTGCCGGGCAGGGATAGGCGACGCTGTGCTCGCGCTGCAGCCGCTCCCAGGTGATGTTGTCGAGGGAGGCCATCGCCTGCTTCATCTCGGCGAACACCTCGGCCGGACCCGCATAGTTCCAGTCGAGGCCCAGGCGCCTCGCGATTTCCTGCGTGATCCACCAGTCCGGTCGGGCCTCGCCCGGAAGCGGTAGGGCGATGCGGCCCATCTGCACCTGCCGGTTGGTATTGGTGACCGTCCCTTCCTTTTCCGGCCAGGCCGAGGCGGGCAGGATCACATCGGCGTGGAAGGCCGTCTCGGTGAGGAAGATGTCCTGCACCACCAGATGTTCGAGACGGGCGAGGCCCTCGCGGGCGTGCCGGGCATCCGGATCGGACATCGCCGGGTTCTCGCCCAGGATGTACATGCCCCGGATCTTTCCCTCACGGGCACCGCTGATGATCTCGACCACGGTGAGACCGGGTTCGGGGTCGAGCCTCGCTCCCCACAGCTCCTCGAGGCGGGTCCGATAGGCATCCTCACCGGTGGGGTGATAATCGGGAAAGACCATGGGGATCAGCCCGGCATCCGAGGCACCCTGGACGTTGTTCTGGCCGCGCAACGGATGGAGGCCGGTACCGGGACGGCCGACATGGCCGCAGATGGTGGCCAGGGAAATGAGACAGCGGCAGTTGTCGGTGCCGTGCACATGCTGGGAGACACCCATCCCCCAGAAGATGATGGCCCGTTCGGCCCGTGCATAGGCACGTGCCACCTCGCGGATGGTGGCCGCCGGGATGCCGCAGAGATCCTCCATCCTCTCGGGCGCGAAATCGGCCAGATGGGCCTTCAGGCGCTCGAAGTTCTCGGTTCGCGCCTGGACGTACTGGGCATCGAACAACTCCTCCGCGACGATCACATGCATCATCGCATTCAGCAGGGCGACGTCGCTGCCCGGGCGGAACTGCAGCATCCAGGTGGCATGCCGGGCGAGGGCCTGGCCGCGCGGATCGGCGACCACCAGCTTGGTTCCGCGCCGTACCGCCTGCTTGAAGTAGGTCGCCGCCACCGGATGGTTCTCGGTCGGGTTGGCGCCGATGACGAAGATGAGATCGGCATGCATGGCCTCGGTGAAGGGTGCGGTGACGGCGCCGCTGCCGATGCCCTCTATCAGTGCCGCCACCGAGGAGG